>NZ_JANION010000163.1:0-9264 GCF_024610815.1 Mixta sp. | reverse complement strand
CTTCATACTGCAGGGGAAGAGCATGTCGGTATCACAAACGCGTCATAATATCGCTTATGTTATGGGGATCTGCTGTGTAGCCGCGCTGGGCGGGCTGCTGCTCGGCTACGACTCATCGGTTATTTCGGGCGCCATAGAGCCGCTGAGTCACCATTATCAACTCTCTCCGGCGGAAACCGGCTGGGCGGTATCCAATGTCATTATTGGATGCGTTGTGGGATGTCTGATAGCCGGTCAGATCGCCGACCGCTATGGACGGAAAAAGACGCTGCTTGTGACGGCACTGCTTTTCGTCGCTTCTGTCGCGGGTACCGCTCTGGCGCCTGAATTTGAAATATTTGTACTGTTTCGCATGATTGGCGGACTGGGCATAGGCATGGCCTCGGTGGTATCGCCAGTTTATATTGCCGAAGTGGCGCCGAAAGATTACCGCGGGCGCGCCATGACGATGCATATGATCTGCTGCGTGGGTGGCCAGGTGCTGGTGTTGCTGACCAACTATTTGATTGTCAGAGACGCAACGCCCGCATGGCTCAACGATGCCGGATGGCGCTGGATGCTGGGATCTGCCTTTGTCCCATGCCTGCTGTTTTTTCTCTTCATTAGCTTTATTCCCGAATCTCCGCGCTGGAATGTCATGGCCGGACACGACGATCGGGCGCTGAAAACCCTGACCCGCATTTCATCTGCCGCGCATGCCGAAAATGTGCTGCGCGAGATTAAAACCTCTCTGCGATCTGAAACGCACGCTACCCACGCGAATGAGCGGCTGCGATTTAATAAACGCACGTTGATTTTCCTCGTCATTGGCGTTGGCCTGGCGCTGTTCAATCAGCTGACAGGCATCAATGTCATTCAATACTTTGGGCCCTCTCTGCTCAGGAACGTGACCGGCAGCATGGAGGAGGCGATGTTCATGACCATTTGGCTGGCGGTGATGCAATTTGTCGGCGTGATAGTCGGTATGGCTTTGATTGATCGGGTTGGACGCACCCGGCTGCTTTCAGTGGGCTCATGGGGAGCGGCGCTCTGCCTCATCCTTACCTTTATCTCTTTCTATAGCGGCATGAAAGGCGTGGCGTCAGTCATCGGGCTGTTTGGGTTCATGTTCATTTTTGGCGCGACCTGGGCGCAGGTTGTCTGGACCGTTATCGGCGAAATTTTCCCCACCCGACTGCGGGCGGCGGGGATGGGATTTTCAATCAGCGCGATGTGGACCGCTAATTTTCTGGTCAGCCAGAGTTTCCCGATGATGAATGAAAATCCCTGGCTGACGGCGCATTTCGGCGGCGGTTTCCCCCTGCTGATTTTCGCCGTCTGCTGCCTGATTTCATGGTGGTTCGTGCGCAAGTACCTGCCTGAAACCAAAGGCGTCGCGCTGGAAAATATGGAACGTCTCGTGCTTGGCCACTTTGCCCTGACGAGGCGTAAAGAAGCTCCTCCTGTCGTACAACCTGATGAGAAAACCTCATGACAATACTTATCGCTAATGCGCCCTGTAGCTGGGGCGTGGATGACCCCAGTAATCCCTGGCTGCCCTCCTGGCAAAAGGTTCTGCATGAAGCTGCGCTGGCTGGCTACAAAAGTATCGAGCTGGGTCCATGGGGCTATCTGCCGATACAGGCGGATGAACTGACGGCGGCGTTGAATCAGCACCAGCTCTCGCTGGTTGCCGGCACCATTTTTGACGATTTGGTCAGTGAAGCTCATTTTCCGGCGCTGGTAAAGCTGACGCATGATATTTGCCGTAACCTCAAAGCCGCGCCCGGTGCTGAGAAAACGCATGGCGAAAATAAGCCGGCGCCTTATCTGGTCATTATTGATTTTGGTAATCCGGCGCGCGCCGCCCTGGCGGGACAGCCTGCAAAAGCGCCTCGCCTCTCTTCCGCAGACTGGCAAACCATGATGAAGCACATTGTTATTCTCAGCGACATCGCATGGAAAGAATATGGCGTGCGTCCGGTGATACATCCTCATGCCGGCGGATGTATCGAATATGAGGATGAGCTGGCACAGCTGGTTCAGGATATTCCTCATTCGGTCGCCGGTCTCTGCCTTGATACCGGCCATCTCTATTACTCCGGCATGAACCCGATCGCGGCGCTCGATAAATACTGGGACCGCATCGATTATCTTCACTTTAAGGATATCAATGCGCAGATCTGGCAAGAGGTGATTGCCGAAGAGGTGGATTTTTTCTCTGCCTGCGCCCGTGGCGTCATGTGCCCGCTTGGAAGCGGGGCGATTGATTATCCGCAAATATATCAATTCTTGCGTCAGCGCCATTATCGGGGCTGGATCACGATTGAGCAGGAAAGGGATCCGCGCAATGCGGACACCAGCCTGCGCGATGTAACGGCAAGCCTGCGCTATCTGCAGTCGGTAGGTTTCTGAGGAGAACAAAATGATTAACGGCATTAAACCGCTCGAATATTCGCTGCGCTGGGGCATGGTCGGCGGCGGCGGAACCAGCCAGATTGGCTATATCCATCGTTCAGCCGCGCTGCGGGACAACACCTTTACGCTGGTGGCAGGCGCCTTTGATATCGATGCCGAACGCGGACAGGCGTTCGGCGCCGCGCTCGGCGTACAGACTGAACGCTGTTATCCCGACTACGAAAGCCTGTTTGCTGCGGAAGCGGCCCGTGCAGACGGCATTCAGGCGGTTTCGGTTGCGACGCCTAACAACACGCATTTTGCCATTTGCCGGGCGGCGTTAATGGCCGGTCTGCATGTGGTATGCGAAAAACCGCTCTGCTTTACCGCGCAGGAAGCCGATGAGCTTGAGCGTCTCAGCATAGAAAAAAACAAGATTATCGGCGTGACATACGGATATGCCGGTCATCAACTGATTCATCAGGCGCGGGAAATGATTGCCGCGGGCGAGCTGGGCGACATCCGGATCGTTAATATGCAGTTCGCCCATGGCTTTCATCATGAGGCCGTAGAGATGAAGAACCCGAGCACCCGCTGGCGCGTCGATCCCCGTTTTGCCGGGCCCAGCTATGTGCTGGGCGATCTGGCTACGCATCCTTTATTTATCGCCGAAACCATGGTGCCAGGCCTGCAGGTCAAACGCCTGCTGTGCGCACGCCAGAGCTTTGTCGAAAGCAGGGCGCCGCTGGAAGATAACGCTTACGTGCTGATGGAGTTTGATAAAGGCATAGTGGGAAGCATGTGGGTTTCCGCAGTGAACTGCGGCTCGATGCACGGTCAAAAAATTCGGGTCGTGGGCTCCAGAGCGAGCCTCGAATGGTGGGATGAGCAGCCGAATCAGCTGCGCTATGAAGTGCAGGGCGAGCCTGTGCGCATACTTGAACGGGGCATGGATTATCTCCATCCGCGCGCGCTTGAGGATGACCGTATCGGAGGCGGACATCCCGAAGGGTTGTTTGAAGCCTGGTCAAACCTGTACCGACGCTTCGCGCTGGCGATGGATGCCACCGATCGTCATGATACCGCGTTCCTCAGCAACTTCTGGTATCCTGATGTTCATGCCGGCCTGAGCGGGGTGCGCTGGGTAGAACATTGCGTTCGCTCGGCAGAGGCCGGCTCCGTATGGGTAGAGTGCTGAGAGGAAGGAGGCATAACTGCCTCCAAATCTTTTAGCACCGGGAGAAACGGTGGCGATAAGGAAAGCGCGTCCTTATCGCCAGGCCTGTCACCACTCGACGCAAATTTTTCCCAGATGGGCGCCGCTTTGCTGGTAAGCAAAGGCTTCGCTAAGCGCCTCATATTTAAAGGTACGATCAATCACCGGCTTCCTGTTCATGACCTCCAGCGCTTTGACAAAATCAGTCTGGTCCTGACGGCTTGCCACAATCACGCCCTTAATCTGTACCTGCTTCGCCAGAAGGGAAAGGATGGACACGGCGGCCTCATCGCCTGAAAGAATGCCGATCTGCGCAATATGACCGCCGACTTTGACGGATTTCAAGGATTCATGCAGGGTTGCCGGGCCGCCCACTTCCACTACGTGATCCACGCCAAACCCCTGCGTCAGTTCGAGAACTTTATCGCCCCATTCAGGCGTCGTTTTGTAATTGATGGTTTCATCAGCGCCCAGTTCCCGCACAACGGCGAGCTTTTCATCAGAGGAGGAGGTGGCAATGACACTGGCTCCCATCGCTTTAGCAATCTGCAGGGCCGCGATAGAGACGCCGCCGGTGCCCTGAACCAACACCGTTTCGCCTGCTTTAAGCTGGCCATCTGTCACGAGCGCGCGCCAGGCCGTCAGGGCTGAAGTGGTGATGGTCGCGGATTCGGTATGGCTCCAGCCTTTCGGCGCGTGGGTAAAGGCATTTTCAGGACGTACGACATATTCACTGGCCATGCCATCAATGCCGTCGCCGGGCGTATGGGCAAAGCCGCCTACCGCAGGCGTAGGTTTGCCTGCCGGCCACACAGGAAAAAAGGTGGAGACCACATGATCGCCTACGCTGAACGCTTCAACGCCTTCTCCCACTTCCTCCACAACGCCCGCACCATCTGACAGCAAGATCCGGCCATCCTGGGTAGGAAACTGTCCGCTCGCAACGATTAAATCGTGATAGTTCAGGGAGCTGGCTTTTATGGCAACCCGAATTTCGCCTTTGCCGGGCCTGCCCGGGTCGGCAATCTCTGACACGATGATGTTTTCCAGACCGCCGGGCGCCTTGAGCGTTACTGCTTTCATTATGCGTCTCCTGTAAGAGCGTAAGTTGATGTACTAACCGGTCGACTAACTTAAATCATAGGGCCACTTTGTGAAAGACGGTCTTTTTCTTACCGGGATAGAGTAGGGTTGCGGTGAAAAACCGCGGCCTGAAGCTGACGGGCAGTAGCCCCGCCTGAACGCACTGGCGGACCTGCCTCAGGCGCAAACGCTGTGCGTTAGTGAGCAGAGAAAAGGGCAGGGCGATATCTCTTATAATCGCCCATCCATTAATGTATTTTGGGCTGCCATACCGACCGATTGCTGCGTAGGCACCTGCTGCACCGCTTCCGGCTCTGTTTTCCAGACGGGAAATAGTGGCTTATGATAGGCTCGCAATGATTTTATTACCTCATCAACAACTTGCTTGAGACAATCCAAAAATGGAAACAATTGAATGGTCCGATTTTCTGAAGGTCGAGCTTCGCGTTGGGCGCATTATTGCTGCTGAAGCGTTTCCCGAAGCGAGAAAGCCAGCATACAGACTAAAAATCGATTTCGGCCCTGAAATCGGTATTCGCAAATCCAGCGCGCAGATTACAGCGCTTTATTCGCCAGAAGAGCTTATCGGAAAGCAGGTCGTCGCGGTCGTTAATTTCCCGGAAAAGCAGATTGGCCCTATCATGTCCCAGTGCCTGGTCACCGGGTTTCACGATGCTTCTGGAAACGTCAGCCTCTGCGTGCCAGAGCATGAAGTACCGCTTGGTACCAGGCTTATGTAAACACGACTGCATGGGACGAGTACGATCATGGAGAGGTCGCAGGATAAAAGCGCGTTTGCGAGGCGAAATGCCGAAATGCGAAGCACTCAAAGAGCTTACTCCCGGTAGAAAATCGTCGTTGCAGGTACGCCTTATCATAGGGCGATGCGTTGCTCGTCCTTTCATGGCTCGCTATATGGCGCCCGCGCTTGCCATGCATCGCCATCAGTTTTCTTTCTACCAGGGATAGGCTCTAGGAACTGAGTTGTAGCGTATCGGCGAACTGGAGGTAATATTGCTCGATGAGTTTCTGTCCATTGGCTGGGGAAAACAGATACAGCCGCATGAGCCCCTCAAAAACGAGAGACAGGCGCGCTGTAACGGCCTCAGGATTGAGTTCGCCAGATATCTGACCGCTTTGCTGGGCCGCGCGTATCAAGTTTTGAACACTGTTGATCAGGCCAGACTCCGAATCGCGAAGAAGTTCGGCGACATGTGCGTTGCGCGCACCTTCGCTGGCGATCTCGGCACGTAAAACTGCCACTGCGTGTCCCTCGGGTGTGAGGAAGATATCTGCCAGGAGTTCTTCAATCGCCTTGCGACTGAAATCGGTAGTCCAGAAACGGCTTATCAGATCGTGATGTCGCTGCAGGTCGAGTTCGATAAGCGCAATGATGAGGGCTTCCTTGCTCGGGAAGTACTGGTAGATGTTCGCAATGCTGACTCCTGCAGCCGCGCTGATCTCGGAAATGGATGAGGCGTGAAACCCGCGTTGTATAAAGCAGTTGCGGGCTCCGTTGAGGATCTGGGTCATACGTTCTTCACGCGCATGCTCATTTACTGGACGCCCACGCTGGGGCTTGCTTGCACCCGTTTTCATTATCACAATATATCCCATTCGGTAAAACAAGGATGACACCAGTAGGGTGTCATCCTCAGTTTGCAGGTAAAGCTGGCGACATAGTGGACGGCTGTCGATGCGAGGCGATAAACGTCAGAGTAACGTCGGCGTTGCCTCAACGCTCGCATATACCTTAATTTCCTGGAACTGCCCAATCGCACACGGCCCGCAGAGGACGCCGATACCACTTTGCTTGAAGCCGCTCTGTTCGAAGTGCTCGGACATGACGCCCCAGCAGTTTATCCAGATATGGCCGGCCTGGATAGCTTTGCCGACTCGTCGGCAGCGCGCCGTGTCGCTTGAGAACACCGAGGCGGCGAGACCGAATTCGGTAGCGTTTGCGCGCATGATTGCGTCGGCCTCGTCTTCAAAAATTTCAAAAGTCTGGACTGGCCCAAAGATCTCGTTCTGGATGACATAGGTATCCAGGTCCTGTACTTCGATCAGGCTGGGGCGGTAGAAAGCGCCTGCGGCCAGAGGGCCCTCATCGACTGGGCCGCCGCGCAACAGGATATTTGCATAGGATTCTGCTTCGGCGACCACGGCATCGACGCGTCGAACACTGGCTTTATCGATCAGAGGACCAAGCTGCGCCTGAGGATCCTCGCTTTCGCCGAGCCGAACGTTTTGATAAGCCTCAATCAGCGCGGCGCGCAATCGGTCGGCAATGCCACGCTGGACCAGCACGCGCGAACCGGTGCAGCAGAACTGGCCATTCATCGCGACCAAAGCCATGACGATCTGTGGTACCACGACATCAAGGTTGGCATCATCGAATACGACCAGTGGTGCCTTGCCGCCCAGTTCCAGGTTTAGCCGCTTGAGCGTTTTGGCGCCGTTGGCAGCAATGATGCGGCCCACCCTGGTGCTGCCGGTATAGCTGATCATGTTCACCTGGGGGGAATCGACCAGCATGGAGGCGCCGATACTCCCGGTTTCCGTGATCACGTTTAGTACACCCGGCGGCAGCGATTTGACTGCTGCGATTGCCTGGGCAAACAGTGCATTGGTAAGCGCGGTTTGATGCGGTAGTTTCAGCACTACCGTGCATCCGGCAGCCAGTGCGGGAGCAACAGCGCGCACTGACAGGATGATCGGCGAGTTCCAGGGCGAGATCACCCCCACAACGCCAAGAGGTTCAGGATCGGAATGAAAGTGCACTCCTGGTGCGGCCTCAAGGGCACGCCCTCCGGTCTGTAGCAGCGCGGTGGCGGCGCCATAACGCAGCCAATCCACCGTCAATGCCAGTTCCCACTGGGTTTGTGCCAGCAGTTTTCCCCCTTCACGGGCGAGTTGAATGGCCATCTCGTCCATCCGTATGGCGACCTCGTCGGCTAACTCGAACAGGGCGCGAGAGCGCAGCGAGCGCTCTCTGGACCAACTGGTCGTGTCGAAAGCAGTGCGAGCGGCCTCGATCGCCTGGCGCGCTTCGTCAGGGCCGATGTCCAGGTAGTTGCCCAGCGGCTGGCCGGTCGAAGGGCTGACCGCCTGTCTGATCTTGCCTCCGTTATTCCATCTGCCGTTGATCCAGTTCTTCGCAGCTTCGGTCAAATTCGAGCGTTCCATGATATTTCCTCTAAGGGTATCCCGCGGATTGATAGATGCAGACACGGAGCGGGTAGTCCTTGGTCTGATCGTTTGACGCCGAAGCTAAAAGCTGTTCGCTGGCTTCGCATTTAATTTAAAAGTAAGTGATCACTTATATAAATGCAAACGTTATTTTTGCGCGGAGTGCGCAGACATTATGTGGATGACTTGATGGTGTGGACGAGACCTGTCTCAATGAACATGGCACGAACGATCATGATCCCGAGGCGGTTGCTCAGGTCTTTTGCTGCATAACCTGAGGTGCAATGAAACTGTCCCTGGAAGCCATCGTCCAGATCAAGCCGTACATCGTTGGTTCAGCTTAACGGGCCGACGCCCGGTTGCAGGTGCGGTAACCTCATCGCGGTTCTCCGGTCATTTGCGGCTGGCGAAACGATAGAAAGGCGCGCGGGATAAACGTAACCGTTTTAATGAGGGTAAACCCTCAAATTCCGGCCGGGAGAGGATGAAGAAGGAAAAGGAAGAAATCTGGCCGCCCCGTTTGAAATAGCCCTTTGTCTGGTGAAAAGGCACGCTGTTGAGCTGGCGGGAGAACTCAAAGACCGCCAGCGTTTGAAAGCGCTCCGTCGACGCATCGCGCAGCCGGGCGCCAGCGCCTGAAATGCGCAAGCGGGAAGAGAAAGGCGTTAACGATCAACGGAGCGGGCCGTCAGTAAATCGTGTAACGAGTCAGACGCCCCAGCCGAGGCGCGCCTTAATGCCGCGCCGGTAGGGCGTATCAATCTGCGTCGGCACCTGCTCAAGATAGTGGCGCGCATGGTCGCGCTTTTCCCCCTGCAGTTCGCTGAGATAGGCAACCGCATCGTCAAGCGTCGGGATCAGCCCTTCACTGTACGCGATACGCGGCGGAAGCGCTGTCCAGATCACCGCGTCGATCTGCCGCGCCTGCGCCCACTCCGCC
Source organism: Mixta sp. (assembly GCF_024610815.1). NCBI lineage: Bacteria > Pseudomonadati > Pseudomonadota > Gammaproteobacteria > Enterobacterales > Erwiniaceae > Mixta > Mixta sp. Next base: position 460 of record NZ_JANION010000163.1, on the reverse strand, counting down.
AGCGGGCCGGTCGCCGACCCCTGCGTTATCAACGCGCCAATGCCATCTGTTCGCTCTTCCGGGATCTGTTCGCGCTGGCGCAGCGCGTCACACGCCTGTTCCAGCGTATCCACTGCCAGCTTTGTCCAGAATACCGGCACCAGGGGCGCATTAATGCAGACGGCGGTCGCCAGTTCGCCGCTGTCGCCAATGCGGGAAAATTCGATCGGTAGAGAAGGGCCATCAGCGTGCCAGTCACCGCTCACCGGCAATGCGCCGGGCTTCCATAACAGCGAGCCCCAGCCTAAGCATGCGATATTCATATTTTTATATCCTGCGTTGTGAGTTATTCGTCCTGTTTGCATCGTTCAAAAGCGCCCTCGATCTGATCATAGAATGTACCGCAAAGAGTACCAGGCGCTGCCGGGGGCGTTTCGTTAAATTTTATTAACAAAAGCGCGGGCAAGGCAGTCAATTGCTA
>NZ_JANION010000161.1:0-16373 GCF_024610815.1 Mixta sp. | reverse complement strand
TTTTACATCCTTGTTTATATTTTGTTAGAAAGCATTCCATAAAAAGAGCGTGCAATTTCCTGTTTTTACATATCAGAAATGTTATTCCATCACGCTTAACACGCATGAAAGGGGCAAACGCAGGCAACGTCCCTTTTACAGAGCGGCGTGCGTAACGCTGGCAATAAAAAAGGGCGACTGACGTCGCCCTTTTTTGCTCTCTTGCGGACGTATCCGCGAAGCGCACCTGCTTACGCGCTGCGCAGCGTATCCATCAGCGCCATCTCCTCGCTGCTCAGCAGCTTTTCGATGTCAACCAGGATTAACATACGATCGCCCAGCGCACCCAGACCGGTCAGGTATTCCGTCGACATGGTCACGGCAAATTCCGGCGAAGGACGGATCTGATCGGCGGTCAGCGACAGCACGTCAGAGACGCCGTCCACCACGATACCAACGACGCGCTGCACCAGATTCAGCACGATCACCACGGTGTTATCGTTATATTCCACGCCCGGCTGCGCGAACTTAATGCGCAGGTCGATAATCGGCACGATCACGCCGCGCAGGTTGGTGACGCCTTTAATAAAGGCTGGCGTATTGGCGATGCGGGTCACCTGATCGTAACCGCGGATCTCCTGCACCTTAAGAATATCGATGCCATATTCTTCGTCCCCGAGGGTGAACACCAGAAACTCTTGTCCGACGGTTTCACCGGCCAGTTTCGTTACATTTGCCATTCCAGTCATAGCTTTGCCCTTAATTGGTTACGATTACGCGGCGCCGGCCACGCGCTTCTCACGGTTTAAAGATTGCAGTGCCGATACATCGACAATCAGCGCCACGCTGCCATCGCCGAGGATGGTGGCGGCGGAAATACCCGGCACTTTGCGATAGTTGCTTTCGAGGTTTTTTACGACAACCTGATGCTGACCAATCAGCTGATCAACCAGCAACGCATAGCGTTTTCCGGCGCTTTGCAATATCACCACGATGCCCTGGGTCGCTTCGGTTTTCGCACCCTGAACATCAAAGACGTTCCACAGTTCCACCAGCGGCAGGTATTCGCCGCGCACTTCCAGTACGCACTCGCCGCCCGCCAGCGGTTTCAAATCTTCCGCACGCGGCTGAAGAGATTCCATTACCGCGTTCAGCGGCAGAATAAAGACTTCTTCCGCTACGCGCACCGACATGCCGTCGAGGATCGCCAGCGTCAGCGGCAGCAGGATACGGATAGTCGTGCCTTTGCCCTGCTTCGAAGCGATTTCAACGTGGCCGCCCATCTCCTGAATGTTTCGCTTCACCACGTCCATGCCGACGCCACGGCCCGACACGTCGGTCACCTGCTCGGCGGTAGAGAAGCCCGGCGCGAAAATCAGCATGCCGACCTCTTCGTCGCTCATCGCGTCGCTGACCGGCAGGCCGGATGAAAGCGCCTTCGCCAGAATACGCTCGCGGTTAAGCCCGGCGCCGTCGTCAATCACTTCGATACAGATATTGCCGCCCTGATGCTCTGCGGAGAGCGTCAGGTTGCCCACCGCACTTTTCCCAGCGGCGAGACGTTTTTCCGGCGACTCGATGCCGTGATCGAGGCTGTTGCGCACCAGGTGCGTCAGCGGATCGATAATGCGTTCAATCAGGCTCTTGTCGAGCTCGGTAGAGCTGCCCAGCAGCGTCAGTTCAACTTCTTTGCCCAGTTTGCTGGCGAGATCGCGCACCAGACGCGGGAAGCGGCTGAAGACGTACTCCATCGGCATCATACGGATCGACATCACCGATTCCTGCAGATCGCGCGCGTTGCGCTCCAGCTGCCCCATGCTGTTTAGCAGATCGCCGTGGGCGACCGGGTCAAGCGCGCCGGAACGCTGCGCCAGCATCGACTGGGTAATCACCAGTTCGCCGACCAGGTTGATCAGCTGATCGACCTTCTCAACCGCGACGCGAATGCTGCTCGATTCGCTGGTTTTCGCCGGGGCGACTTTCTTCGGCTCGCGTTTCGCCACGGGGGCCAGTTCGGTGACGTTCGCAGGCGTCGCCGCGATCTCCGCTTCCGCCATGGTGGTCGCCACGGGCGCCGGCTCGGCCGCCACCGGTTCAGCCGCGACGGGCTGCGCCGCGCCCGCTTCCGGGAAGCTGATCTGCGACTCGTCGATCACAAAGCAGAGCACAGCGACCAGATCGTCTTTGGCGACAGAGGAATCGAGCGTCGCTTCGAGGCTGTTTTCGCCTTTGATCACGTCGCTAACCGTGCCGAGGTTGCCCAGCTCCTCCAGCAGCAGCGCCACTTCGTTCGGCTTCAGCGCGCTCAGTTTCAGACGCAGGCCGGTGGCCGCAGGCGCGGCGGCTGGCTCAGCGGCGGCGGGCGCGGCGGCAAGGGTTTTCACCGGCGCGATCGTTTCGCCTTTCGCTTCTAACGCCAGTTGACGCAGCGCTTCGCAGATATATTTGAAGCTGTCGGCGTCAGGCTCCTGGCCCGCCTTATAGGCATCGAGCTGTTCCTGCATAATATCTTTGGTTTCCAAAAACAGGTTGATGATGTCAGTGCTGAGCTGCATTTCGCCCCGGCGCGCACCGTCCAGAATGTTTTCCAGAATATGTGTGGTTTCCTGCAAAACCACGAAGCCGAAGGTGCCAGCTCCGCCTTTAATGGAATGAGCCGCCCGGAAAATGGCGTTAAGCTGTTCCGAATCGGGCTCCTGCGGGTCTAAACCCAGCAGGTGTTGCTCCATGTCCGCTAACAGTTCGTCAGCTTCATCGAAGAATGTCTGATAAAAATCGCTGATATCCATGCTCACGGTTATCACCTCTGCTGTGAGTCGCCCCCAGGCTGCGGCGTGCTGACGGGAGCCGGCGCGACTTGCGTCACCGGCGGCTCCTGACTGACCGACGCGGCCTGCGAGGGTTGATGATCTGGGGTTATCGCCGCGTCAGACGGCTGAGCCGGCGCGGTAATTTGTTTAATGCTCTGCGGATCGCTCAGCTGCGTCGCGTCGCTTTCGGCATTCTCTTTTTCGATTTGCGCCTGCGTGTCGTGATTCAGCACCAGCAGACTGATGCGACGGTTGACCGCCTCATCGCCGCCGCGATTTTTCAGCTTCATGGTGTCGGACATGCCCACCACGCGCAGCATTTTGCTGCCATCGAGCCCCCCGGCCACCAGCTCACGACGTGAGGCGTTGGCGCGGTCGGCCGACAGTTCCCAGTTGCTGTATCCACGGTCGCCCGTCGCATACTGAAAATCGTCGGTATGGCCTGCAAGACTGATTTTGTTCGGCAGATCGTTCAGTATCGGCGCGATAGCGCGCAGAATGTCGCGCATATAGGGCTCAACCTGGGCGCTGCCGGTTTTAAACATTGGCCGGTTCTGGCTGTCGATAATCTGAATGCGCAGCCCCTCTTCCACCATATTGATGATCAGGTGCGGCCGCAGCGTTTTCAGCCGCGGGTCGGACTCAATCAGTTGATCGAGGCGTTCGCGCAGGCGGTTAAGACGAATCTCTTCCAGCTTGCGCTTCTCGGCGTCCAGATCGACATGCTTCTGCACTTCGCCATCCTTGCGGGTCGGGTCATCGCCGCCGCCAGGAATCGGGCTTTCACTGTCGCTGCTGCGCTGACCGCCAGACAACGCCACCTTCAGCGGCGTCTGGAAATATTCCGCGATCTGCGTCAGCTGCTTCGGGTTAGCGACCGAGATCAACCACATCACCATGAAAAACGCCATCATCGCGGTCATAAAGTCGGCGTAGGCGATTTTCCAGGAGCCGTGACCACCCTCATGTTTTTTATGCTTGCGCTTTTTTACGACAATAATGGGGTGATTTTGGTTATTCATGCGTCCTGGCCCGAAGTCTGTTTACCGGCTTTCGCGTTGCGTACATGCTCCTCCAGTTCGGTGAACGACGGACGCTCGGTGGAGTACAGGGTCTTACGGCCGAACTCCACGGCGATCTGCGGCGCATAGCCGTTCAGACTGGACAGCAGCGTAACCTTAATGCACTGCATCATCTTGGTGTTCTCCGCGCATTTCTGACGCAGCACCGACGCCAGCGGCGAGATGAAGCCGTAAGCCAGCAGGATGCCGAGGAAGGTGCCCACCATCGCATGAGCGATCAGTTCGCCCAGTTCTGCCGCCGGACGATCCGCCGAGGCCAGCGTGTGCACTACGCCCATCACCGCCGCCACGATGCCGAACGCGGGCAGCGAATCGCCCATGGCGCCGATACTTTGCGCGGGTACGTCGCACTCATGCTCGTAGGTTTCGATCTCTTCATCCATCAGCGCTTCGATTTCAAAAGCGTTCATATTGCCGCTGACCATTAACCGCATATAGTCGGTGATAAAATCCACCAACTTGTTATCGGACAAAATGCGCGGGTAATTAGCGAAAATTTCACTTTCTTTAGGATTTTCAATATCGCGTTCCAGCGACATCATGCCCTGCTGGCGCGATTTGGCCATCAGGCGATAAAGTAGCGCCATCAGATCCATATAAACCGCTTTATTATATTTAGAACCGCGGAACAGCAGCGGGAGCGCTTTTAACGTCGCCTTAATCGCTTTGCCGCTATTTCCGACAATAAAAGCGCCAATGCCGGCCCCGCCGATAATGACCAGTTCCGAAGGTTGATAAAGCGCGCCCAGGTGACCGCCGACCATCATATAGCCGCCTAACACCGAGCCAACAACGAGGATATAACCTAAAAGTACCAGCACAATAAATCCTTACGTCAGTAACGTGTTGGTGGAAGTTAAGCCAGAAAGCCGCAGGCGTTATTCAACAATGTGGAGGCAAAAAAAAAGCAGCGGTTAAAAACCGCTGCTGGATGTCATTCCACAATGCGAACAAACTTAAACAGCGTGTTTAACCTGTTCATCCAGCAGTTGTGAATGGTTATCGGCAACCTCTGCTGAAAGTTTACGTCTTTTTACCGCACGCGATGGCGGCTGGCACAGGCTGCAGGCAAAGCTGCCCGCCGGTTGATGCGCATGGTTGATAAAGCTTCCGCCGCAGCATTTGCAGTCGGAAAGTTCCAGCATGCCGCTTTCAACAAAACGCACCAACGTCCAGGCTCGCGTCAGGCCCAGCAGCGGGCCTTCATCCGACTGCGGACACTGCTCAAGATAGAGACGATACGCTTTGATGACCGCATCGACGCCACGGGTCAGTTTGCTTTTCAGCAGAAACTGCCAGGCGTTGCAGAACATCGACGCGTGAATATTCTGTTCCCACGTCATAAACCAGTCGGTTGAGAACGGCAGCATGCCTTTCGGCGGCGGGCTGCCGCGCAGTTCTTTATAGAGCTTAATTAAGCGGCCACGGCTGAGCTGTGTTTCGCTTTCCAGCATTTGTAAACGCGCGCCGAGCGTGATCAGTTCCATTGCGAGCTGAATATCGCGCGCTTCCTGAACAATACTTTTTTCGCTCATTATACCGCCCTCTTTTTCGGCGCTTCGTCTTTAGCAGCGTCGCGTAATAAACGACTGGATAATAAAATACCGGTGTGGATCTGCTGTAAATCGTCCACACGCGATTCCTGCGTCAGGCGGTTAATAATATTGTGGTCGTTGAAACGGAATTGACATACCAGCTGGTTGGTCTCAGCTAATTTAACCATCTCCGGCAGCGTTAACTGCGACAGCGCATCCGCCATTGCTTCATCGATGCCGAGGCGAAACATTGCAGAAGCTTTTTCCTGGTTAATTAAACGTTGTGCAAGCAGCAAATATGACAAATTAATATCGTAAATATGTTTTAATAATTCGGATGTACCCATTCTTTTCCCATCCTGACTAACACTACTTTTAACTGTGCGGAATGGTTACCGCATTCTTGGTTGCTGGCTGGTAAATCTAAAGATGGCAAAAAAGCAGAGGCGGAAGCCAAACGTTTTCTGAACTTGTCTCACATCCCACCGGGATCCTGAATCAGTAATAGTCATAACTCCAGGCCATGCATTACTTGAGTTCTAATCATCTTCCGTGACGTTCGCTTACAGTTTTTTAAGATTATTCCGAAAGCAGTGCAAATGTATCCGCTCTGATTTCTACATACAACGAGCGGCAGGTAAAATTTTAGATAAAGTGTGATCCAGATCACACTTTTAAGGCAAATCAGCCTAAAAAAATCCATCAGTAACGCTTGTGAATAGTGCAGAACGCAACCAATAAAGCCACTTTTTGCTAAATTTTTATCTTAAATTTAACATCTTCGTTTCAAAAGCTCGCTTTTTATCCGATTAGGGGCTGCCTGCTGGTGAAATGCGTGTTACCTGACATTAATATCTGTCAATTTTTGTAAGTGCAGCATTTAACACTGGTTGGACTGCATTAAAGTCGTCGCCATATTAATCACTTAGCGGAATCGTTTCGAACGAGGATGATTATCCAACGGAGAGAATTTGCTTGCCTTGAGGTCGTTTTAACAACGGTTCGTTAACAGTGAAGCGTAAGTGTATAGAGGGCATCAGCAGGTGTAACAAGCTGTGACATAAGGGATATGAATGTTTTGATGAAAGTACGGAACCGTACCCGATTACTATCGGCAATACCGCGCCATACTTTACCGTTCGCGGTCGCATTTCCTGAAAAAGCGCGCCGAAAGCGCAAAAAATAGCCAGATATCGCCTCTGCGCCTTTTTTTCTTCATTTCATTAATAAGAGAAAGCGCAGCATTTTCTGCCAGCTTTTCCGCTTCTCTACAGACTGTTCGCGCACGCTAATCTGGCGTGGCGCTAAGCCGTCTGTACGGCCGTTCGGCGCACGCTTACCATTTCCCCGTTGCGCCTGCGCCGCCGGAGATCCCGTCCGCTGCTCCTGTTATGACATAAACTACTGTCGGCCTTTTCGTCCTGCCGCCAGCGGCAGCGCAAGACAAAAGCGCAAACAGAGAAAAACAGCGAGGCGAAGAGAGGAAAGTAACGTGATAAAAAGCAGAAGGTGAAACAGGCAGAGAAATCGGGAAGCGGCAATAAAGAAGGAAAGAAAGCGCAGCGGAGCGATTACCGCATCAACGTCCCTGTCGATGCGTTCGTTAAATCAATCAGGCGAGCCGGGAAAAGTTCGCCACGTTATTGTCCGCCGCATCCTGCTCGGTGCGCGGCGTAATCGCGCGCAGATCGCGCAGGAAGCTTTCCCGCCAGTGACTAATGTCGTTTTTACGCAGGATTTCCATCATGTCGTTATAGCGAGAGATGCGCTCCGTACGCGACATGGTCAGCGCCTTATCCAGCGCCGCCGCCACTTCATCGCGATCGTAAGGGTTGACGATCAGCGCGGAGGTCAGCTCGTTGGCCGCCCCGGCAAAGCGCGACAGCACCAGTACGCCAGGATCCTCAGGGTCCTGCGCCGCGACATACTCTTTCGCCACCAGGTTCATGCCGTCGCGCAGCGGCGTGATCAGCGCCACGTCGGTGAGACGGAAAATTTTCATCAGCAAACGGCGGTCGAAGTGCTGATTGAGGTAGTACAGCGGCGTCCAGCCCAGGGTGCCATATTTGCCGTTGATGCGTCCGGCCTCCGTCTCCAGCTGATGACGGATATCCTGATAGGCCTGCACGTCGCCGCGCGAGGTCGGCGCGATCTGCGAATAGCGGATTTTGCCGCGATGCTGCGGATAGTTCTCCAGCAGCGCTTCATAGGCAAGGAAGCGTTCCGGCAATCCTTTAGAGTAGTCGAGACGTTCGCAGGCGATAATGTTTTTCGCGTCGCCCAGCTCGCGCTTCATGGCGGCCATCTTCGGCGGCAGCGGGCCTTCGGCCATCTCTTTAATGCTGTCCGGCTCGATGCCGATCGGATAGACCTCCGTCGAGAAGGTGTGTCCGAAAGCGCGATGCTGTTTCGGCCCTTTCTGCTGAACCTGTGTCAGCAGCGACAGGCTTTCCAGGAACGCCTGACGATCGTTTTCGGTCTGGAAACCGAGCAGATCGTAGTCGCACAACATCTCCAGCAGTTCGTTATGCGGCGGCAGCGCGTTAAAAATTTCTGGCGTAGGGAATGGAATATGCAGGAAGAAACCAATGCGGTTTTTTACCCCGCGTTTGCGCAGCTCGGCGGCAAACGGCAACAGATGATAATCATGAATCCATAAAATATCGTCCGGCTCAATCAGCGGCAGCAGGCGTTCCGCCAGCAGCTCGTTGACATGGCAGTAGCCGTCCCAGGCTTCGCGCTGAAACTGCACTAAATCGAGACGATAATGGAATGCGGGCCAGATGACCGTGTTGGAGAACTGACAGTAATAGAGATCGTAGTCATTCTGATTCAGCGGGAAAGACGCGTAAGTGATGCCTTCATGCTTAACGATATCGACGTCTTCATTATCTTCTTCACCAATGGCGCTGATGTCGCCATTCCAGCCGAACCAGAGTCCCCCTGTCGTTTTCAGGGCATCCAGAATGCCGACTGCCAAACCACCTGCGCTGGCCCTGGAACCATCTGGTACAGCGATACGGTTAGATACGACCACTAAGCGACTCATAACCTTGACTCCTTACCGACGTTGTCTTGTCTTGCTCTAATTGTAATTTGATCTGCTCCAGCCAGGCGTGAACCTCATTAACGCCTTTCAGGCGATAACGGGCCTGGCTTGAGCCTTCACCTACCTTGACGGAAATACCCTGCAGCGCGTTGACCGCAAGAAATCCTTTTTCATCCGTCAGGTCGTCACCAATAAATACCGGAATACGACCGGCAAAAGGCGCTTCTCCCATAAAAGTCTGAATTGCCGCTCCTTTGTCCACGCCCTGTGGTTTGATCTCCACGACGCATTTACCGGGCTGCAGCGCCAGCGTCGGAAAGCGTTCAACCAGCGAATAAGCCAGCTGCATCACTTCATCTTCATACTGCACGGCGCGGCGATAATGCAGCGCAAACGCCATGCCTTTGGTTTCCAACTGCGTACCCGGCCACTTCGCCATGGCGGTATGCAGCGCCGCGCTCAGCTCCTGCCCCATGGAAGCGGGCAGAGAAACGCGGTGCAGCTCGCCGTCTGCGCCACGCCGTTCAGCGCCATGTACGCCAGCCGCCGGCGCGCGCAGCGGCGCGGCCAGCATATCCAGCTCGTGAATGGGTCGACCTGAGACCAGCGCCAGCGCGCCGTTGCTTAAGGTATAGAGCGACTGGAGCGTCTGCCGCACCGGCTCAGGGATAAAAGCTTCATCCGGGCGTGACTGAATAGCAGCCAGCGTGCCATCCACATCGAAAAAGAATGCGTAGAGGCCGCCGCTCAGGGAGGGTAGTTGTTCATTGTTTGCTGCTACAGGTGCCACACTCTTCCTCCTGTTCTGGTCAATAACCGCTGACGCTGCCTGGCTTCCCGCACAGGTAAAATCGTCAACGTAAAAAGAACGGTTTGATGCAGCGGAAGGATGCGGTTGAGGGCAGATTTACAGCGTTGCTGAATGAGATGAGTAGCAAAATGCCGGATATCGAACGATGGCGACTCTCTCGCGGGTTGACCTGTTGTTTGGTCCGCCCTGAGCCGACTGCCCATCTCGCATCACTTCTGGCGAACATCGTAACAAACCAGTATAGACGCGAATCTGACGTTCGCCAGGCGTGCGCGCATTTTCAGAACAGACTGAATTTTACAAAAAAAGCTCGCTTTTTTCGTTTCAGCATAGCGGGTCGTCAATCGGCTCCACCAGCTCCGGCTGCTGATGGTGCGGGCTGCCTACCGCCCTGCTCACCGGATGCCAGCGAAACTGCTGCGGATCCATCGCCGCCTGCTGGCTCAGCGTCACCGCGCGCTCAGGCGAGGTGGCGGGATCGAGCCATTCGACGACCGCATCCGCTTCCAGCACCAGCGGACGCCGATCGTGCAGATCGACCATACCGCGATCGCTGGCGGCAGTGACAATCACAAACCCCTCTTTCTCCTGCGCGCGCGCATAAGGCGCATGACCGATCGCCGCGAAAAACAGCGGCTGACGCTGGCGCTGATAGATATAGTAAGGCTGCTTTTTATCGCCCTCGCGCTTCCATTCATACCAGCCGTCCGCCATGACCACCGCGCGGCCATGCTGCCAGAGCGGACGAAACATTTTACTTTCGGCGGCGGTTTCCACCCGCGCGTTGATTAGCGGCGCCTTATGCCACCAGGCGGGGCCGTAGCCCCAGAAAACCGGATCGAGATGCAGCGCGTCGTCACGGTGGTTCAGCAGCAGCACATTGCTGCCGGGCGCGACGTTATAGCGCCCTATCGGCTGTTCATCCCAGGCGATGGCGCGCTCCGCCTGGCCGTCGAGCATCGACAGCCAAACTTCACGCGATTGAATTTGGGTAAAGCGTCCGCACATAGCGCCTCCTTAATACCTGAGAGTATAGAAGGCGCGGCGCGAAACGCGTCAGGCGGCGGTGCGCCAGCGCTGAACAATTTCGGCGGTGGGCGCCACATAAAGGCGGTTGCCGGGCAGGATCAGATTCGCCCAGACTTCATTGTGCTGTTCGATAAGCTGCTGCGCCGTGCCCCAGCGCCGGTCGGCGGTTGTATGCGCATCCGACGCCACGCTGATGGCGTAGCCCTTGCTGCCGCCGACTTTAATCGTGGTGTCGACGCAGTAGTCGGTGGCGCAGCCGCAGATCACAAAGCCGTTGGCGTTAAGTTGTTGCAGCACCGCATCCAGCCCGGTATTCCAGAAGCTGTCGCAGGCCTGCTTATTAATATAGAAGGCGCCAGGCGGCTGTTGCAGCTCCGGCAGGATTTGCCAGGCCTCATTGCCCGGCTGCATATCCGCATCTTCATGCTGAATAAAAATGGTGTGATCGGCGGCGGCAATCAGCTGATTAATACTGGCGACGCGCCCTGCCCGATCGAAACGCGGCGTAGTGAACACGCCATTTTGCATATCGACCACAATAACGATACGTGCGGACATAAAGCATTCTCAGAAAGAAAAGGAGTTCTTATCTTTAGCGATGCTGAAGGTCAGGGTCAATCCCTGCACGGGGCCCGCTTGCAAATTTGCGGCGCGCAGCGTCAGGAATGCTGGCTCCCCTGAATATATCAAGGCGCCGGGCGCGGCTGACGGCTGGGCGGCTGTGTCCCGGTAATGCGCGGCATCACCTCACGCATCAATGCAATAAACTGGCGCAGGCGCGCCGGATAGTAGCTGGCATAAGGATAAAGCAGCCAGACCGGCAACGGCGGCGCCTGCCAGCCGGGCGTCAGTTGCTGCAAGCGTCCCGCCTGCAAATCCTCTTTCACCACCCAGGCGGAAACCATCGCCGCGCCCAGGCCATCCAGCGCGGCGCGGCGCACCGCATAGAGGCTGTCGCTGCTCAGGCGCGGCACGATCGGGAACTGGAAATGTTCCCCGCTGCGCGCGTCGTTCAGGATCACTTCATTGCTGTAGAAGATGCTCAACGCCAGCCAGGGCAGCCGGGCGAGCTCGTTGACCTGCCGCACCGGCGGAAACTGCGCCAGCAGTGCAGGCGCGGCGACCACGATGCGCGGCACTTCGGCCAGCAGGATCGCCACCACCGACGGATCGGTGACGTCGCCGACATGGATCGCACAGTCGATGCCTTCCGCAATAAAATCGGGCGTCGGATCGTTAAGCGTCCACTCGATGCGGGTGCGGGGATAACGCCGCAGATAATCGCCCAGCGGCGCGATAAGCTGATCCTGACCGAAAGCGTGCGGCGCGCGCACTCTTAACACGCCGACCGGCTCATCGCTGACCGCATGCAGATCGTCCTCCAGCAGCAGCCACTGCTCCGTCAGGCGACGCGCGTGTTGATAGCAGCGTTCGCCATCGTCGGTCAGCTTCATGGTGTGGGTGGTGCGCTGGATTAAACGCGCGCCAAGCAGCTGTTCCAGCGTGCGCAGACGCCGGCTGACGGTGGGCTGACTGGTCTGCATCTGTTGGGCGGCGGCTGACAAACTGCCGCTTTCGACAATGCGTACAAAGGTATGCAGCAGCGTTATACGGTCTGTGCTAATTGCATTTAGCGCGTTCATACGCGCTACGTATAACAGTTTTACCCCGACGATGGCTACCCTTCACGGCGGCGAAAGCGAAAAATAGCCCTACTTTCGCTTTCGGAGCTACCGCCATGTCAACGTTACTCACATCCGCACCCGCCGCTGAAGCCAGCGGACTTAGCCGCCGCTCGCAGTTTCTGCTGGCCAGCGGCGCCGGTCTCAGCGTCGCCTCTATTTATTACAGTCAGCCGATGCTCGGCATCATGGGCGGCAGCTTTCACGCCAGCATCGCTGATACCGGCCTGGTGCCGACGTTGACGCAGCTGGGCTACGCGCTGGGCATCCTGTTTCTGACGCCGCTGGGCGATCGTTACGATCGCCGCCATATTATTCTGCTGAAGGGGCTGCTGCTGACGCTGACGCTGCTGTTGTGCAGCGTTACCGGCACCTTCAGCATGCTGCTGCTGACCAGCCTGGCGATGGGCCTGGCGGCGACCGTGGCGCAGGACATTATTCCGGCAGCGGCGGCGCTCGCCAGCGAACAGCAGCGTGGCAAAACGGTCGGCACGGTGATGACCGGGCTGCTGGCCGGCATTCTGCTGTCGCGCGTGGTCAGCGGCGCGGTCGCCGACTGGTTCGGCTGGCGCAGCCTCTATGCCGGCGCTGCGCTGGGCGTGCTGCTGATCACCTTCGCAATCTGGCGGGCGCTGCCGCGCTTTACGCCGGGGTCGCAGCTCTCTTACTTCGCGCTGCTGCGCTCGCTGGGTCAGCTCTGGCTGCGCTACCCTTCTCTGCGCCGCGCGGCGTTGGCGCAGGGGCTGCTGTCGGTGGCTTTCAGCGCTTTCTGGTCGACGCTGGCGCTGATGCTGGCGGAGCGCTACCACCTCGGCAGCGCCACCGCTGGCGCCTTTGGCCTGGCGGGCGCTGCGGGCGCGCTGGCCGCGCCGGTCGCGGGCGCCATCGCCGATCGTCATGGCCCGAATCAGGTGACGCGCATCGGCGCGGCGCTGGTAACCCTCTCCTTCGCCCTGATGTTTATTATGCCGCTGCTGTCGCCGCCAGCGCAGCTGACCGTGATTGTTATTAGCGCCATCGGCTTCGATTTAGGATTGCAGGCGACGCTGATCGCGCATCAGACGCTGATTTACAGTCTGGACCCGGCCGCCCGCAGCCGTCTCAACGCGGTGATGTTCACGGTGGTGTTTATCGGTATGGCCAGCGGCGCGGCGCTTGGCAGCCATGCGCTGGCGCTGGCGGGCTGGAGCGGCGTGGTCGCCCTCGCTACGCTCGCGGCGGCGGGCGGCCTCGCCATTCGCCTTACCAGCCGTTAAGCCCGATTGCCTGCCGCGGCGGCTGGTGCGGATGACGCCAGCCGCTACACTGAGATAAGCGTCTCTTTCACCTGCGGAGGCATTATGACGACGTACAACAAACAGAACTTTCCAGTCGAGAAAGTGCGTAAATATCTGGAGCCGGGGCCGGTAGCGCTGGTGACATCGCAATGGGAAAACCAAACGGACATCATGACGCTCGGCTGGCACACCATTCTTGAGTTTTCGCCCTCGCTGCTGGGCTGCATGATCGCCAGCATGAACCTTAGCCACGAACTGATCCGCAACAGCGGCGAATGCGTGATTAATATTCCCACCGTCGACCTGATCGATCGGGTGGTGGCGATCGGCAACAGTCATGGCGATGAGATCGATAAGTTTGCCGTCAATCAGCTTACGGCGCAGCCCGGCAGCGTGGTGAAAGCGCCGCTGATCGACGAGTGCTTCGCCAGCTTTGAATGTCGTCTGCATGACGGCGCGCTGGTGGATACCTACAACTTCTTTATTTTCGAAGTGGTCAAGGCGCATGTGGATCCCGTCCTGACGCTACCGGAAACGCTGCACTACACCGGCGAAGGGCTGTTTCGCGTGATGAGCGACCGACTGCTTGATCGGCACCAAAACTTTAAGCCCGAAATGCTGATTTAACATGAAAGATTTTCCAGTTGGCTGCTTTGCTAAACAGAAAGAGCGGCGCGATTTGCCCGTTAACAGTCTGTTATGCGAGGATGAAAGGCTAAGCGTCAGGACCTAATCTGGAGAAGTAAAAGAATGGCAATTGAATATGCGGTAATTGCGGGTGGCTGTTTCTGGTGTACGGAAGCGGTATTCAAAGATGTTATCGGCGTGGAATCGGTAGAAAGCGGCTATACCGGCGGCAATCGCCCTAACCCGACCTATGAACAGGTATGCAGCGGCGCGACCGGCCATGCTGAAGCGATCCGCATCGGCTTCGACCCGGAGAAAGTCAGCTATGGCGATCTGCTGGATATCAGTTTCGCCACGCACGATCCGACCCAGCTGAACCGCCAGGGCAACGATATCGGCACGCAGTACCGTTCAGCCATCTTCCCGGCCAACGCTGAACAGGAAGCGGAAGCCAAAGCGGCGATCGCGCGTGCGCAGGAGGATCACAACGACCCGATCGTGACCACTATCGAGCCGCTGAAGGAATTTTACCCGGCGGAGGCTTACCACCAGGATTACTGGGAAGGCGCGGGCCAGCGAAACGGCTACTGCATGGCGGTGATCCCGCCGAAGCTGCAAAAGCTGCGTAAGAGTTTTGCGAACCGCGTGAAGTCCTCTTCATAAGCCGCTTTGCGGCGGCAGAGAAATAAGGCGAGCCTGGCTCGCCTTTTTTACGCTTTTTATTTGTTCAGGCCCAGCGCATCGCGCAGGGTGAAGAACAGATCGGTCTGATCGGTCAGGCCGCTGACATTTGCCGCATGGGGGCCATAGGCGGCGATGCGCAACTGCGTGCCGGTATGCTCCTGTGATTCCCCTTCAGAGTTGCCGTAGCTGACGGTCATCACCGCGTTATCTTTGGTATTCAGCGCCTGCGTCAGGCCCGGCGCTTTGGTGCCGTTTTCGACGATCTGGCTGGAGTGCGCATGGTCGGCGGTGACGATCACCAGCGTATTGCCATCCTTGCGCGCGAAGTCGAGCGCCTTTTGCACCGCCTCATCCAGGTCGACCGTTTCACCAATCTGACCGCACGGGTTGGCGGCGTGATCCTGTTTATCGATCGAGGCGCCTTCAACCTGCAGGAAGAAGCCCTGCGGATTTTTACTGAGCAAGCTGATGGCCTTATCGGTCATCTGCGCCAGCGTCGGGGTGCTGGCGGAGCGCTCCGGGTTGACGGCGCAGGTCACGGGGGGCTTATCGATATTGCCATGATAGCTCGCTTTCGGTCCCTGCCAGCGCACCGGCATATTGCCGTCGCTGAACAAGCCCAGCAGCGGGTGCTGCTGGTTCGCTTCGGTGACCGCCTGTAGGCCGTTCAGGTCGCTTACCAGCCGGTAGCCGCGCGCTTCCGCCTGCTCGCGCAGAGTTTTGCCCTGATAGTCGCCTGCTTTCGCCACCTCGTTAAAGGTTTTCGCGCCGCCGCCCAGTGTCACATCGGCACGGGTCACCAATAGCTGTTCCGCGATCGATCCCCTGCCGCCCTTTTCCAGCGCGTTGCTGGCGCAAAGTTCGCTGGTTTTCTCCGGGCCATAGCATTTACGCGAGGTGACGTGCGAAATCTGCGCCGCCGGTGTGGCGTCCTCTAACTCGGCGGTGGACACGTTGCCGGTCGCTTTGCCGGCGGCTTTGGCCATTTCCAGCAGCGTCATCTGATCTTTGCCGTTCACATCCACACCCAGCGCGCCGTTATACGTTTTGACGCCGGTGGACCAGGCGGTGGCCGAAGCGGCGGAATCGGTGACATAGCTCGGCTTGCGCGTCTTTTTATCGAGGGAGTAATGGGTGTACTGACCGGTCACCGGCAGCGCGTCGATGCCTTTGAAGAAGCCGCCTGCGCCCATAGCGTAGTTGCGCGCCAGGGTAATTTCCGAATCGCCCATACCGTCGCCGATAAGCAGGATGACGTTTTTCGCCCCGGCATCGCTCAACGCGGCTTTCAGCGCGTCAGTTTGATCGCCGTTAAAACGGCGCGCGCCGCCGGGCTGGGTAATATCGCCCAGCGCCGCGCGCGTGATGGTCGCCATTTCCGCTGCGGCGCTGCCGCACCCCAGCATCGCCAGTAACGAGACCGCAAATAAAGGCTGCTTTTTCATCCATTTAATCCTTGTTAACGTCGCTATTTCAATTTATGTAAAGAAGTGTGCGACAGCGAGGTGATCCTTTTTTTACGTTCGGGTTGCGTTTTTATGACACACTGGCGCGGCGTCAAGTGGTTACGCCTTAACCGGGCGTAACAAAAGAGAAAAATAGTGCTTGACCCTGTCAGGTCAACTCCCTATAGTAGCGCCCCGTTGCCACCCTGAGCGGTGGCGACAGACAATATGGTGAGGTGTCCGAGTGGCTGAAGGAGCACGCCTGGAAAGTGTGTATACGGCAACGTATCGGGGGTTCGAATCCCCCCCTCACCGCCATTATTTCACGAGAAAGCCTGAGCGAACGTTCAGGCTTTTTTGTAT
>NZ_JANION010000159.1:0-11572 GCF_024610815.1 Mixta sp. | reverse complement strand
TGCCCACACAGATTGTCTGATAAATTGTTAAAGAGCGGTGCGACCGGCGTTTCGTGCCGTTGTCGCGAGGTGGCGTATATTACGCTTTCCTCTTTCAGAGTCAACCCCTTTTTCAGAAGTTTTTCTCCGGCGATTCAGACTCGCTGAACCGCCTGACCGTGCCGACCAGAAGCCGTTGTGCCGTGTCAGTGGAGGCGCATTATAGGGAGTTATTCCGGGCTGACAAGTGTTTATTTCAAAAATATGATCGTTAGGTTTATTTTTCAGCAAAGCGTGTTTTTTTAGCGCGATTTGCTGCTCATTTGCGCGAATTCCTCAGCGAAACGCTCTACCTGCTGCCAGTCGGTATACTCCACTTCTTTAGTGGCGTCAGTCTCGCCGCCGGTCATGCGCATAATAAACTGAATCATCACACGGTCGAACCAGCCGTAGCGCGGATAGCGCAGCGCGCCGGCAAACACCGCGCAACTGTCCGGCTGCCACGGCGACTGTAACAGGAACTTACGCGTATAGGCGTTGGTTTGCGGCGTACGCTTTTCTGGTTTGCGCGCGGTGAGGTTAACGGAGAAGAAACCGCTGATGCGCTGTTGCAGCTGCGCCAGATTCTTCTTTACAAAGCGCGCCACCGCCGGCTGAAAGTGGCCGTAACGAATCGATGCGCCAATTAGCACGCGATCGTACTGCGCCCAGTCAATATGCTGAACATGCAGGATATTCATTACGTCGCACTCCTGATGCGCTTTCATCGTATTGGCGATGTAAGCGGCAATCTCGCGCGTTTGCCCGTCACGGCTGGAAAACAGAATCAGCGCCTTCATTACTTTCTCCTTATATCACTCACGCCAGAAGGTAGGAGTGAACAGTACCAGCAGCGTAAACACTTCCAGACGACCAAAAAGCATGGTCGAAATCAGAATCCATTTTGCAACGTCATTCATTGAGGTGAAGTTATCCGCTACAACGCCCAGGCCCGGTCCGAGATTGTTGAGTGTGGCAGCCACTGCGGCGAACGCGGAAAAGTCATCGACGCCGGTGGCGATAATCGCCAGCATGCTCAGCAGGAACACCAACGCATAAGCGGAGAAGAATCCCCACACCGCTTCGAGAATACGTTCCGGCAAAGCGCGATTTCCTAACTTAATCGTATAGACGGCGTTGGGATGCACCAGACGCTTCAGTTCACGCGAGCCCTGCTTAAACAACAGCAGAATACGAATCACCTTCAAGCCGCCGCCTGTAGAACCGGCACAGCCGCCAATAAAAGCGGAGCAGAGCAGCAGCACCGGTAAGAATAGCGGCCAGCGCGCAATGCTGTCAGTGGTAAAACCTGCTGTCGTCGCCATCGACACCACCTGGAAAAACGCCTGGTTCAGGGTTTGCCAGCCGCTGGCATAAACATTATGGAACCACAATACAATGGTGCAGATAACCACCAGCGTAAACTGTACGCCGATAAACATGCGGAATTCAGGATCGCGCCAGTAGACGCGCAAATTACGTCCGCTCAGTAAAGAGAAGTGCAAACCATAGTTACAGCCGGAAATCAGCAGGAATACGGCGATAATAGTATTGATGGTTGGGCTGTTGAAGTAGCCCACGCTGGCGTCATGGGTCGAGAAGCCGCCGATAGCGATTGTCGAGAAGCTGTGGCCGATAGCGTCAAACATCGGCATGCCCGCCAGCCACAGCGCCACAGCGCAGGCCACGGTCAGCAAAACGTAAATCAGCCACAACGTTTTCGCCGTTTCGGCAATACGCGGGCGCATTTTGTTATCTTTCAATGGACCGGGCATTTCCGCCCGATAAAGCTGCATGCCCCCAACGCCCAGTATCGGCAGAATCGCCACCGCCAGCACAATGATCCCCATGCCGCCGAGCCATTGCAGCATCTGTCGATAAAAAAGAATCGCTTTGGGCAACGAATCCAGTCCCACCAGCGTCGTCGCACCGGTCGTGGTCAAGCCGGAAAAGGATTCGAAAAAGGCGTCAGTGACAGAGAGGTTCGGATGCTCGGCGAAAATAAACGGCATCGCCCCGACGCTGCCCAGCACGGTCCAGAACAGCACGACAATCAAAAAGCCTTCGCGCGGCTTCAGATCGTTCTTCTGTTTACGGTTAGGCCACCAGAGCATAGCGCCGATAATCAGCGCCATGATAAATGTCTGACTGAATGCGCGCCCCGCACCATCGCGGTAAATCAACGCCACCAGGCCGGGCACGATCATTGTTCCAGAGAACAGAATGACCAGTAACCCGACGATACGGGTAATGGCACGAAAATGCATTCTGCCGTTTCCTTAAGGTAAAAATTAGGGGTCTACCGGTTCGAGCGTTAACATTCCCCGGCTAACGTCTGTCAGATTCTGCGTAAACCCGGCAACCTGCGCCCAGGGCAACGCTAATGTGATCGAGACGACATCCAAAAAATCCGTCTTAAGCAATTCTCCTTCAAAACGCTGAACCAGGCGCTCGATATCGC
Source organism: Mixta sp. (assembly GCF_024610815.1). Lineage (NCBI taxonomy): Bacteria > Pseudomonadati > Pseudomonadota > Gammaproteobacteria > Enterobacterales > Erwiniaceae > Mixta > Mixta sp. Next base: position 9,093 of record NZ_JANION010000159.1, on the reverse strand, counting down.
TGAGTTGCGCATAATCGCAGCGTAGCTGAAAACGGCGCATCGGTATCTTTTGTTTGCGCGCCAGCTGCCTGAGCGCCTGCTGCACGCCGCCGCCGTAAGCTTTCACCAGGCCGCCGGTGCCCAGCATAATGCCGCCGTAGTAACGCACCACGACGGCGGTGATCTCGCCCACTTGACTGCCCATCAACTGCGCCAGCATCGGCTTGCCTGCCGTGCCGGATGGTTCACCGTCATCAGAAAATCCCAGCTGTTGGGAATCATCGGGGCGTCCCGCCACGTATGCCCAGCAGTGATGGCGAGCGGTCGGATGCTCCGCCTTCACCTGCTGGACAAACGCGCGCGCCGCTTCAACGCCTTCGGTATGGGCCAGCATTGTAATGAAACGGCTTTTTTTAATTATCTCTTCGCTGATGCTGAGCGGCTCAGCGGGAATATCGTAAACGTCCATCATGCCAAAAGCAGATCGCGCGTCATGTTCTCAATACGATTGGCGTAGATCACCACATTGTCCTCAATGCGGACGCCGCCGTAAGGCTGCAGGGCGTCGATCGCCTGCCAGTTAAAGTGCTGGCTGTATTTGCCTTCACGCCACGGCGTCAGCAGCGATTCAATAATATAGAAGCCCGGCTCGATGGTTAGCACCATGCGCGGCTCCAGCACGCGAGTGCAGCGCAGGAAAGGATACTGCCGCGGCGCCGCCAGATGCGTGCCGTTCTCATCCTGCATAAAGCCAGCGACGTCATGCACCTGCAAGCCAAGCGGATGTCCCAACCCGTGCGGCATAAACGGACCGGTCAGATTTTCTGCCACCATCGCCTCCGCGCTGATATCGCGCACCAGATCGTACTTCAGCAGCATCTCAGCGATACGCTGATGCATCTGCAGATGGTAGTCGGTATAGCGTTCACCCGCTTTTAATGTCGCGATCAACGCCAGCTCATGCTGATTCATATCCTGCAAAATGTGCGCGAATAGCGAGTCACTTTGCGTGGTATAAGTGCGCGTCAGATCGGCAGCGTAGCCGTTGTACTCCGCGCCTGCGTCAATCAGGAAGCTGCGGCGCTTCGGCGGTGCCTGATGGTCGAGCCTGGTGTAGTGCAGCACCGCCGCATGTTCGTTCAGGGCGATAATATTGCCGTAGGGCACATCGGTGTCACGATGGCCGGTCGCGGTCAGATAGGCGAGATTGATATCGAACTCGCTCATGCCGGAGAGAAATGCCTCTTTCGCTGCCCGGTGCCCTGCCACCGCCAGCTTCTGCGCTTCACGCATGCAGGCCAGCTCATAATCGGTTTTATAAGAGCGATGATAATGCAGGAAATCGATAGCGCCCTGCGGGTTGATGCGTTCATTGCTGATACCGAGCTGCGTCGCGCGCTGCGGCACCGGTCCGATATAGGCGACATTCTGACGCTGCGACGGCAGCAGGTCGCCAATCTCATCCGCGTTTTTCAGCGCGACAATGTCGATTTCGTCAGTCCAGAAGCTGTGCGGCAGAGGCTCGACGTTGTGCCAGTAGTCTACCGGCGAATAAAACCAGAGCTTCGGCTTATTAACGCCATCGACCCACAGCCAACAGTTAGGCACCTGCGTCACCGGCACCCAGGCTTTGAACTGCGGATTAACCTTGAAAGGATAGTGATGGTCATCCAGGAAAACCGTCAGCAGCTCGCCGGAATGAATAAGCATCGCATCCAGTTGAAAGCGTGCCAGAACCTGCTGCGCGCGCTGTTGCAGCGTCGCGATGTGATCTTTGTACAAGGTAGCCAGCGTATCCATTGTCGTACTCCGTATCAGCAAAATTGTCCGCATCTTATCACAGCGCTGACAGGGATGCCGTGTCGCCGCCGCCTGTGATCCCGTTTGCAAATGAGCAAAGTTTTGTTTGCAAATAATTAACATCACTCCCACACTCTCGATCATCTGGTACGACCAGATCCCTTTATCGCGGTTTCAGGAGACGGACATGCTTTACCAAGGCGACACACTTTCCCTTGACTGGCTGGACGACGGCATCGCCGAGCTGGTATTCGACGCGCCCGGTTCAGTAAACAAACTGGATACGCAAACGGTAGCCAGCCTGGGCGAAGCCATTGCCGTGCTGGAAAAACAGACGGCGCTGAAAGGCGTTCTGCTCAGCTCTGCTAAACCGGCGTTTATCGTTGGCGCGGATATCACCGAATTTTTATCATTGTTTAACGCGCCATCAGAGAAGCTGGCGAACTGGCTGGCTTTCGCCAACGGCATCTTTAACCGCCTGGAGGATCTGCCGGTTCCTACCCTTTCCGCGATCAAAGGCTACGCGCTGGGCGGCGGCTGCGAATGCGTTCTCGCCACCGATTATCGTATCGCCACGCCGGATGCGCGCATTGGCTTGCCGGAAACCAAACTGGGCATTATGCCGGGCTTTGGCGGTTCGGTGCGTCTGCCCCGACTGCTGGGCGCCGACAGCGCGCTGGAAATTATCGCCGCCGGGAAAGACGTTGACGCCAAAAGCGCGCTGGCGCTCGGCCTGGTAGACGCGGTGGTGCCGGAAGAAAAACTGCGCGCTGGCGCGATCGCCATGCTGAAAATGGCGATCGCCGATGCCGACGACTGGCGGCAACGACGTCAACCGAAGCTGCAGCCGCTGAAGCTCAGCCCCATTGAAGCGGCAATGAGCTTCACCATCGCCAAAAGCATGGTGCAGCAGAGCGCCGGCAAACATTATCCTGCGCCGATGCGGGCGGTAAAAACCATTGAGGCCGCAGCCAGCTTGGGACGTGATGAGGCGCTGAAGCTGGAAACGCAGGCGTTCGTGCCGCTGGCGCAGTCGAAAGAGGCGCGCGCCCTGGTCGGCATCTTCCTGAACGATCAGTATGTTAAAGGCAATGCGAAAAAGTTGACGCAGGGCCACGCCCCGCCGCAGCAGGCGGCGGTAATAGGCGCTGGCATTATGGGCGGCGGCATCGCCTGGCAGTCGGCATGGAAAGGCGTGCCGGTCATTATGAAAGATATCAGCGAAAAATCGCTGGCGCTGGGGATGAACGAAGCGGGCAAGCTGCTGAATAAACAGCTGGAGCGCGGCAAAATAGACGGACAACAGCTGGCCAATATTATCTCCACTATCCACCCTACGCTCTCTTTCGACGGTTTTGACCGCGCAGATATCGTGGTGGAAGCCGTAGTGGAAAACCCGCAGGTTAAAGCGAAAGTGTTGGCGGACACCGAGGCGCAGGTGCGCGAGGAGACCATCCTGGCCACCAATACCTCAACCATCCCGGTGAGCCTGCTGGCACGATCGCTGAAACGTCCTGAAAATTTCTGCGGCATGCACTTCTTTAATCCCGTGCCCCGTATGCCGTTGGTAGAAGTGATCCGTGGTGAGAAAACCTCAGACGCCACGCTGGCGAAGGTGATCGCCTGGGCGGCCAAAATGGGCAAGACCGCCATCGTCGTCAATGACTGCCCCGGCTTTTTCGTTAACCGCGTGCTCTTTCCCTACTTCGCCGGCTTCAGCCTGCTGCTGCGCGACGGCGCCGATTTCCGCCAGATTGATAAAGTGATGGAAAAGCAGTTCGGCTGGCCAATGGGACCCGCCACGCTGCTGGATGTGGTGGGCATCGATACCGCGCATCATGCGCAAAGCGTTATGGCGGACGGCTTCCCGACGCGCATGAAGAAAGATTACCGCGACGCCATTGATGTGCTGTTCGACGCGCAACGCTTCGGACAAAAAAACCAGCGCGGCTTTTACGCCTGGGAGAAAGACAGCAAAGGCAAAACGAAGAAAACCGCCGATAGCGAGACCGATGCGCTGCTGCAAAGCGTGAGCGCGCCCCGTCGCGTGTTTACCGACGATGAGATTATCGCCCGCATGATGATCCCGATGATTAACGAAGTCGTGCGCTGCCTTGAGGAGCGCGTTATCGCCAGCCCGGCGGAAGCCGATATGGCGCTGGTTTACGGGCTCGGCTTTCCGCCGTTCCACGGCGGCGTATTCCGCTATCTCGATACGTTAAGCAACGCGGCCTTCGTAACGCTGGCACAGCGCTACGAAGAGCTCGGCCCGCTCTACGCCATTCCTGAACTGCTGGCGATGAAGGCGCAGCAAAATGAGAGCTGGTATCCGCCCGCCGAACCGATCACCGACATCGCGCTGGCCACGGCGTGAGGAGCAAGAAAATGGAAAACGCAGTTATCGTTGACGCTATCCGCACGCCCATGGGCCGCTCGAAAGGCGGCGCTTTCCGACAGGTTCGGGCGGAAGATCTCTCCGCGCATCTGATGCGCAGCCTGCTCAGTCGCAACCCTCAGCTGGAGCCGGCGATGCTGGATGATATTTACTGGGGCTGCGTGCAGCAGACGCTGGAGCAGGGTTTCAACATCGCACGCAACGCCGCGCTGCTGGCGGAAATTCCGCATCGCGTGCCAGCGACTACCGTGAACCGTCTGTGCGGTTCATCCATGCAGGCGCTGCATGACGCCGCGCGCGCCATTATGGTCGGCGATGCGCATGCCTGCCTGATTGGCGGCGTCGAGCATATGGGCCATGTGCCGATGAGCCACGGCGTCGATTTTCATCCGGGCCTCAGCCGCACGGTCGCTAAAGCAGCGGGCATGATGGGGCTGACCGCTGAAATGCTGGCGCGGATGCACCACATTAGTCGGGAGATGCAGGATGCGTTCGCCGCACGCTCGCATCAGCGCGCCTGGGCCGCCACCCAGTCAGGTCACTTCCGCAATGAGATCGTAGCGACCAGCGGACACGACGCCGATGGCGTCCTGAAACGTTACGATTTTGATGAAGTGATCCGCAGCGATACCAACGCGGCGGGACTGGCGACGCTGAAGCCCGCTTTCGATCCGGTTAACGGCACGGTCACCGCGGGAAGTTCTTCAGCGCTGTCGGACGGCGCGGCGGCGATGCTGGTAATGAGCGAATCCCGCGCGCGTGAGCTGGGGCTGAAGCCCAGGGCGCGCATCAGGGCGATGGCGGTGGTGGGCTGCGATCCGTCGATTATGGGCTATGGGCCGGTGCCCGCTTCTCAACTGGCGCTGAAGCGCGCCGGACTCAGCGTCAGTGATATTGATCTGTTTGAGCTGAATGAGGCGTTCGCCGCACAGACGCTGCCCTGCATTAAAGATTTAGGTTTGATGGAGCAGATTGACGAGAAGGTTAACCTGAACGGCGGCGCCATCGCGCTGGGCCACCCGCTGGGCTGTTCAGGCGCGCGCATCAGCACAACGCTGCTCAACCTGATGGAGCGCCGCGACGCCCAGTTCGGCCTCGCCACCATGTGCATTGGCCTGGGACAGGGCATCGCCACCGTATTTGAACGAGTCTGATACGTTAGTACTTGTGGTTTTTCCCGCCTGTCAGGGGCGGGTTTTTTACGGTCGGCGCGGCGCAGATCGCTCCGCCTGTCAGATAAAAGCGAAAGCGTCGCCGTAGATCTGCGTTTCCTGCGCGCCGCGTTCGGCGCAAAAACGTTCACGGGCGATCTTGGCCATCTCGAAGCGTCCGGCGATATAGATATCGTGTTCGCTCAGCGAGCCGAAATCCTGCATTACGGCCGTCAGGACGGTGCCGCTGCGCCCTTGCCAGCTTTCCTGCGGCTGTTCCACGACCGGCACGACTTTCAGGTTCGGATGACGCACCGCCAGCGCGTTCAGTTCTTCCAGATCGTACAGATGATGGATTTCACGGCCGCCCCAGTAGATGGCGATGTTACGATCCGGCTGTTGCGCCAGTGCCGTCAACAGAATGGATCGAGCATAGGAAAAGCCGGTGCCGCCGGCGATCAGGATCATCGGACGGGTGCTTTCTTCACGCAGCCAGGCGTCGCCGTGCGGAATGTCCACCACGATTTCACGCTGCTGCTGAATGCGTTCCATCACCGCCATCGCATAGAGGTTCAGTTCAGAAGCGCCGATATGCAGCTCGATGATATCTTTTTCCATCGGCGTTGAGGCCAGAGAGAACGGGCGCTTGTCGCGCTCATCCATCACTACCATCAGATACTGGCCAGCGCGGAATGAAAAATCCGCTTCCGGCACCAGGCGTACGCGATAAACGGTGTCGGTAATCGCCTCCACCGAAGTCACTTTACAGCTTAACGTTGTCATGCGTTCCCTCTGTCGGGTCGTCATTCGTAATTTGCGTCGTTAGCGTGACGGCAAATCGTTAAAAATTCCCAGCCGATCCCAGATAGCATCGACGCGCGCCGTGACCGCCGGATCTTTCACGATCGGACGCCCCCATTCGCGCTGTGTTTCGCCCGGCCATTTATTGGTGGCGTCCAGGCCCATTTTGGAACCCAGCCCCGACACCGGCGACGCAAAATCAAGGTAGTCGATCGGCGTGTTTTCGATCAGCACCGTATCACGCGCCGGATCCATACGCGTGGTTATTGCCCAGATAACGTCGTTCCAGTCACGGGCATTAACGTCGTCATCGCAGACAATCACGAATTTGGTGTACATAAACTGACGCAGGAAGGACCAGACGCCCATCATCACGCGCTTGGCGTGCCCGGCGTACTGCTTCTTCATCGTCACTACCGCCAGGCGATAGGAACAGCCTTCCGGCGGCAGGTAGAAGTCGACGATTTCCGGGAATTGCTTAATCAGAATCGGCACCAGCACCTCATTCAGCGCCACGCCCAGCACCGCCGGCTCATCCGGCGGACGGCCGGTATAAGTCGAATGGTAGATGGCATTGCGGCGCTGCGTAATGTGCGTCACGGTAAACACCGGGAAATTATCTACTTCATTATAGTAGCCGGTATGGTCGCCATACGGCCCTTCCGGCGCCACGTCGCCCGGCTCGATATAGCCCTCCAGCACGATTTCAGCGCTGGCTGGCACTTCCAGATCGTTCGACAGACACTTCACCACCTCGGATTTGGTGCCGCGCAGCAGGCCGGCGAAGGCGTATTCCGACAGGGTGTCCGGCACCGGCGTCACGGCGCCGAGAATGGTGGCGGGATCGGCGCCCAGCGCCACGGAAACGGGAAAACGTTCGCCGGGATGCGCTTTGCACCACTCCTGAAAATCGAGCGCGCCGCCGCGATGCGAGAGCCAGCGCATAATCAGACGATTTTTGCCGATTACCTGCTGACGATAGATGCCGAGATTCTGTCGCTCTTTATGCGGTCCGCGCGTAACCGTTAACCCCCAGGTGATCAGCGGCGCGGCGTCTTCCGGCCAGCACTGCATCACAGGTATACGCGACAGATCCACTTCATCGCCCTGCCATACCTGCTCCTGACACGGCGCGCTGCGCAGCCGTTTGGTCGGCATATTCAGTACCTGCCTGAACTGCGGCATTTTGTCGAACAGATCGCGAAACCCTTTCGGCGGCTCTGGTTCTTTAAGAAACGCCAGCAGCTTGCCTACCTCACGCAGCGCGCTGACCTCTTCCTGTCCCATGCCCAACGCCACGCGCTTCGGCGTGCCGAACAGGTTGCACAGCACCGGCATGTCATAGCCCTTGGGATTTTCAAACAGCAGAGCCGGGCCGCCAGCACGCAGGGTGCGGTCAGCGATCTCGGTCATCTCCAGAACGGGATCGACCTCCAGCGTTATACGTTTTAACTCGCCACGCTGTTCAAGCAGCGTAAGGAACTCGCGTAAGTCGTGGTATTTCATCAGATTCATTATTCAGGCCGCAGAATCAGCCATTATAAGGAGGATTCACCGGCTATGCTGAGGTTTGTGTGCGTGCCGTCGGCAGGATAACGGCACCTGTATCGCAAGCCTGCGGGCGATGCTTTTCTTTATTGTTAACAGGTTGCGCTGCGAGTCTGAACCACCGACGCGGCGTTCGTCAATTTGCAATTCCGTAAATTGCGCCATTCGATCCAGTCAAAACTGCATTTTTCGGGATTTATGTTAAGGATTAGCATGGAAAAAAGCGGGGCTGGAGGGCGCTGGCGCCGCGCAATCTCGCTATCGCTCTGAAAGCAGTTTTGCTATTCTTAGCCTTCAATAATTGGAAAGTGACATTATGGAATCCTGGTATCTCCTTTACTGCAAACGTGGTCAGTTATTACGCGCTAAAGAGCATCTGGAACGGCAGGCGGTACATTGCCTGAGCCCAATGATCGCCATGGAAAAAATTGTGCGCGGCAAACGAACCACGGTAGAAGAACCGCTGTTTCCTAACTATCTTTTTATTGAATTCGACCCGGAAGATATTCACACCACCACTATTAGCGCGACGCGCGGCGTCAGCCACTTCGTCCGTTTTGGCGCTCAGCCGGCGATCGTGCCGCCGGATGTGATCGACGCGTTACGCACCGGCACGCCGGAAACCATGGTCGATCCCGATACGCCCTGTCCTGGCGACAAAGTGGTCATCATCAAAGGCGCGCTGGAAGGGCTGGAAGCGATTTTTACCGAGCCTGACGGCGAAGCGCGCTCCATGCTGCTGCTTAACCTGCTAAACAAACAGGTCAAACAGAGCGTCGAGAACGGCGCCTTTCGCAAAGCCTGATATTCCCTTACCGCGCGCGCTTACAGACGGAACAGACGACGGCTGTTGGCGTCGGTTTGCTGCGCCAGCCAGGCGGCATCCTCGCCGCGCCACAGCGCTACCTGCTGCACGATATGCGGCAGGAAGCAGGGCTCGTTGCGTCGTGACGTTGGGCGCGGGCGCATATCGCGCGGCAGCAGCCAGGGCGCATCCGTCTCCAGCAACAGCCGGTCTGCCGGGATCTGCGGCAGCAGTTCGCGCAGCGTCATGCCGCGCCGTTCGTCGCATACCCAACCGGTAATGCCCACCGACAGCCCCATATCCAGGCACTCCGCCAGTTCGTCCGCCGTTCCGGTAAAGCAGTGCACTACCGCGCCGGGCAGACGCGCAATCCAGGGTTTCAGCACCGCGACAAAGCGTTCATGGGCGTCGCGGCAGTGCAGGAATACCGGCATTTGCAGTTCCGCCGCCAGCGCCAGCTGCGCGTCGAACGCATATTCCTGCTGCTCGTGCGCGGAAAAGTTACGGTTGAAGTCGAGTCCGCATTCGCCGATGGCGACCACCTGCGGATATTCCGCCAGGCGACGCAGCGTCGCGGCCGTATCCGCCGACCATTCGCTGGCATGATGGGGATG
>NZ_JANION010000145.1:0-23690 GCF_024610815.1 Mixta sp. | reverse complement strand
TGCCCACACAGATTGTCTGATAAATTGTTAAAGAGCGGTGCGACCGGCGTTTCGTGCCGTTGTCGCGAGGTGGCGTATATTACGCTTTCCTCTTTCAGAGTCAACCCCTTTTTCAGAAGTTTTTCTCCGGCGATTCAGACTTCGCTGAACCGCTCAACACCGCATGGCGTAAGCCGTTGTGCCGTGTCGATGGGGGCGCATTATAGGGAGTAATTCGGGGCTGACAAGTGCTAATTTCAACTTTTTTATCGTTCGCTGAAATTTCGTGCAGAACGCCTGTTTTTAGCCCTGTTTTATCCGTGCAGGCAGGTCGGCAATGCTGTCCAACACCCAATCGGCCGCCTTTTCGCCTTCGACGGTGACCGCTTTGCCGCTGCGCACCAGCACATTGGTGCCAACGCCAGCTGCTTTGCCCGCCAGGACATCATCAATCTTATCGCCTACCATATAGGAAGCGGTCATATCGATATTAAGGTGCTTCATCGCGCTCAGCAGCATGCCGGGCTGCGGCTTGCGACAGTCGCACTCCTGACGATACGCTTCAACCGCCGCTTCAGGATGATGGGGGCAATAGTAGATGCCGTCAAAGTCCACGCCTCTGTCGGCCAACGACCAGTCCATCCACTCGGTGAGCTGCATAAACGTATCTTCGCTAAACATGCCGCGCGCGATGCCGGACTGGTTCGTCACCAGCACCAACGCATATCCCATCTCTTTCAGCTCGCGCATCGCTTCAATAGCGCCGTCGATAAACTGAAAATCATCAATCTCATGGACATAGCCATGATCCACATTCACTGTGCCATCGCGATCGAGAAAAACCGCCGGTACTTTAGCCGTCACGTAGAAACTCCTGCTGCCGAATTTGTCTGTCAGTATCGCATGATTGTAATAAAAGAGAGAATGGCAGATTGAATCTCTCTGATTGATTTGGACGTCTGGATGCCTTAACATCCGTTTCAACTTTTTGTCGGTCCGCTCAGGCAAAAACAGAAAACACCACGGATAACTACATCGCGATAGATAATAAGTAAATCAATGATAAAACTTTCCCATATTACTAAAGTCTTTCAGCAGGGCTCGCGCACTATTACCGCGCTGTCCGATGTTAGCCTGCATGTGCCCGCCGGGCAGATTTACGGCGTCATCGGCTCATCCGGCGCCGGTAAAAGCACGTTAATTCGCTGCGTCAACCTGCTGGAGCGCCCGACTTCAGGCAGCGTTCTGGTCGATGGTCAGGAACTGACGACGCTTTCCGAAAGCCAGCTTACGCTGGCGCGCCGCCAGATCGGCATGATTTTCCAGCATTTCAATCTGCTTAACTCCCGCACCGTATTCGGCAACGTAGCGCTGCCGCTAGAGCTGGACAATACGCCGCGCGAAGCGGTAAAAGCGCGCGTCACCGAGCTGCTGGATCTCGTTGGTCTTGGCGACAAACATGACGCCTGGCCAGCGAACCTTTCCGGCGGACAGAAACAGCGCGTCGCTATCGCCCGCGCATTAGCCAGCAGCCCGAAAGTGCTGCTGTGCGACGAAGCCACCAGCGCTCTCGATCCGGCGACCACGCGCGCAATTCTGGAACTGTTGAAAGATATTAACCGCCGTCTCGGCATTACCATTCTGCTGATTACGCATGAAATGGATGTCGTGAAACGCATCTGCGATCAGGTTGCGGTTATCAGCAACGGTCAGCTGATTGAAAAAGACAGCGTTAGCGAAGTCTTCTCCCATCCTAAAACGCCGCTGGCGCAGCAGTTTATTCAGTCGACGCTGCATCTGGATATTCCGGAAGATTATCAGCAGCGCCTGAAGGCTGCATCGACGGCGGAAAGCGTGCCGCTGCTGCGCCTGGAGTTTACCGGTCAGTCGGTGGATGCGCCGCTGCTGTCGGAAACGGCGCGTCGCTTCAACGTTAACAACAACATTATCAGTGCGCAGATGGATTACGCGGGCGGTGTGAAGTTCGGCATCATGCTGGCGGAAATGCACGGCAGCGAGCAGGAGACGCAGGGCGCGATCGCCTATTTACAGCAGCACCATGTAAAAGTAGAGGTATTAGGGTATGTCTGAAGCAATGATGTGGTTGTTGGCCCGCGGCATCTGGGAAACGCTGATGATGACCTTCGTCTCTGGCTTTTTTGGCTTTGTGCTCGGTCTGCCGGTCGGCGTGCTGCTCTATATCACCCGTCCCGGTCAGATTATGGCGAACAACAAGCTTTATCGCGTGATGTCCGCGCTGGTGAATATTTTCCGTTCGATTCCTTTTATCATCCTGCTGGTCTGGATGATCCCTTTTACTCGCGCCATCGTTGGCACCTCGATCGGCCTGCAGGCGGCGATCGTTCCGCTGACCGTCGGCGCCGCGCCTTTTATCGCGCGTATGGTGGAAAATGCCCTGCTGGAGTTGCCTACCGGACTGATTGAGGCGTCACGCGCGATGGGTGCCACGCCGATGCAGATCATTCGTAAGGTTCTGCTGCCGGAAGCCTTGCCGGGGCTGGTAAATGCGGCCACTATTACCTTGATTACGCTGGTCGGCTATTCCGCCATGGGCGGCGCGGTCGGCGCAGGCGGACTGGGGCAGATCGGCTATCAGTACGGCTACATCGGCTATAACGCCACGGTAATGAATACCGTACTGGTATTGCTGGTTGTCCTGGTGTATCTCATTCAGTTCTGTGGCGACCGCATCGTTCGTGCAGTCACACATAAATAAGCAACATCAATTCTCTCTATTAAGGAAGGGATATGTCTTTTACATTTAAAAAGATTGCTGCGGTAAGCGCGCTTCTGGGCGCCATGGCTCTGGCAGGATGTGGACAGGAAGAGAAAGATCCAAACCACATTAAAGTGGGTGTGATTGTGGGCGCCGAGCAGCAGGTTGCTGAGGTCGCGCAGAAAGTGGCGAAGGACAAATATGGTCTCGACGTCGAACTGGTCACCTTTAACGATTACGTGCTGCCGAACGAAGCGTTGAGCAAGGGCGATATCGATGTTAATGCCTTCCAGCATCAGCCCTACCTGGACGGGCAGATCAAAGACCGCGGCTATAAGCTGGTCTCGGTCGGCAAAACCTTCGTCTACCCTATCGCGGGCTACTCGAAAAAAATCAAATCGCTGAACGATCTGCAGGAAGGCGCTCAGGTAGCGATTCCTAACGATCCGACCAACCTCGGCCGTTCCCTGCTGCTGTTGCAGAAAGTGGGTCTGATCAAGCTGAAAGATGGCGTGGGTCTGCTGCCGACCTCGCTGGATATCGTGGAAAACCCGAAAAAGCTGAAGATTGTCGAGCTGGAAGCGCCGCAGCTGCCGCGTTCGCTAGATGACGCTCAGATCGCGCTGGCGGTGATCAACACCACTTACGCCAGCCAGATTGGGCTGACGCCGGCAAAAGACGGCATCTTTGTAGAAGATAAAGACTCCCCTTACGTCAACATGATCGTTGCGCGTGAAGATAATAAAGACGCAGAGAATGTGAAGAAATTTGTTCAGGCCTATCAGTCTGACGAAGTCGCTGACGCCGCGAATAAAATCTTTAACGGTGGCGCCGTTAAAGGCTGGTAATTACCGCGCCCGGCTGCGCGTTTTAAGCGCCAGCCGCCGCTTACAGGCGTTACTGCATATCATCAGGCGGCCCGTCGATCGGCCGGTACAGCGTATTCTGCGCTTGCCGTCCGGTTAGTCGGGCCGCCTTTTTGCTTCTCAGCTAAGACGATCGCAACTTGTCATTTCATGGATTGCTTGCTTCAATAACGCCAATTTTAAGAAACGAGGACAGTTTAATGCGTGCGTTACCGCTCTGTTTGTTGGCGCTTTCGCTGACAGGATGCTCTTTGCTGCATAAGCCCTATAAGCCCATTACCCCGCCCGCAGCCAGGCCGACGCCCGTTGAAACGCATACCCGTTCTGCCGTGCGCCCAACGCCGGTGAAGCTCTATACCGATATGAACGAGCTGCTGAGCAATCCGTTCCGCGATTTAGGCGAGGTTTCGGGAGAAGATTGCCAGACCAGCCGTCAGGGCTCGCCAGCCAATATCAATACCGCGCGTAAGCGCATGCAGATCCGCGCCTCTTATATGAAGGCCAATGCTGTCCTGCTGCATAAATGCGAAGTGGTGAACGAAAGCCAGGGCTGCTATCGCCAGGCCGTTTGTCAGGGCACCGCGCTGAAAGTCTCCGACAGTAAATGAGCCATTTCACCTTTGAACAGATCGGCGTGATTCGCTCACCGTGGAAAGAGAAGTTCGCCGTTCCACGTCAGCCGGGCCTGATTGAAGATGGCGGCGGCGAGCTGCATCTGCTGCCGCCCTATAATCAGCAGGCGGCGGTGCGCGGTCTGGAATCCTTCAGCCATTTGTGGCTGCTGTTTGTATTTCACCAAACGATGGAGGGCGGCTGGCGTCCCACCGTGCGCCCTCCCCGTCTCGGCGGCAACGCGCGAATGGGCGTTTTCGCCACGCGCTCGACCTTTCGGCCTAATCCAATCGGCATGTCGCTGGTCGAACTGAAAGGCGTTCGCTGTCAGAAAGGTCAGGTGATTCTGGAACTGGGTAGCCTCGACCTGGTCGACGGCACGCCGATTGTGGATATCAAGCCTTACCTGCCGTTTGCCGAGGCGCTGCCGCAGGCGCGCGCGGGCTTTGCGCAAGAGGCGCCGTCGGCGGAAATGCCGGTGCGTTTTTCCGCGCTGGCGCAGCAGCAGCTGGCCCGTAATGAGCCACGTTATCCGCAGCTGGCGCGTTTTATCACGCAGGTGCTGGCGCAGGATCCCCGCCCGGCCTACCGCAAAGGTGAAGAGCCCGACCGCGAATATGCCGTCTGGCTACTCGATTTTAACGTGCGCTGGCGCGTAACGTCAGAAGGGACCGAAGTCGTGGCGCTCGATGCGCGCTAATTTGTTCTCCCTTCTCTTTTGAGGTGCATCACTCGCTGGTACACTAACCGCCACTTTCAGGTCATGCTTTGACTGTTTTCCGTCCAAACTGGAATCTTACAGATGCGTACTACTCAATATCTGCTCTCCACGCTTAAGGAGACGCCGTCCGACGCCGAAGTGATCAGCCATCAGCTGATGCTGCGCGCAGGGATGATTCGTAAACTGGCTTCAGGTCTTTACACCTGGCTGCCGACGGGCTTACGCGTACTTAAAAAAGTTGAAAACATCGTGCGCGAAGAGATGACCAACGCCGGCGCGATTGAGATCTCAATGCCAGTGGTGCAGCCAGCCGACCTGTGGCAGGAGAGCGGCCGCTGGGAACAATACGGTCCTGAACTGTTGCGTCTGGTCGACCGCGGCGATCGTCCTTTCGTGCTGGGTCCGACGCATGAAGAAGTCATTACCGATCTGATCCGCAACGAGCTGAGCTCTTACAAGCAGTTGCCGCTGAATCTGTTCCAAATCCAGACCAAGTTCCGCGACGAAGTGCGTCCGCGTTTCGGCGTCATGCGCTCGCGCGAATTCATCATGAAGGACGCCTATTCCTTCCATACCTCGCAGGAGTCGCTACAGGAAACTTACGACGCGATGTATCGCGCCTATAGCGAAAGCTTCAGCCGCATGGGGCTCGACTTCCGCGCGGTCCAGGCGGATACCGGCTCTATCGGCGGCAGCGCTTCGCATGAATTCCAGGTACTGGCGCAGAGCGGCGAAGATGACATCGTCTTTTCTACCGAATCTGACTACGCCGCCAACATCGAACTGGCGGAAGCAGTCGCGCCGGCAGGCGAGCGTCCGGCACCGTCTCAACCGCTGACCCAGATTGATACGCCGAACGCTAAAACCATCGCCGAGCTGGTTGCGCAGTTTAACCTGCCGGTTGATAAAACGGTGAAAACCCTGATCGTGAAAGCGAGCGAAGAGAGCGGCCACCAGCTGGTTGCGCTGCTGGTGCGCGGCGATCATGAGCTGAACGAAGTCAAAGCGGAAAAAGTGTCTATCGTCGCCGCACCGCTGACCTTCGCCCCTGAAGAAGAGATCCGCGCCGCCGTAGGCGCAGGCCCTGGTTCGCTGGGTCCTGTCGGCCTGACGCTGCCGGTTATCGCCGATCGCACCGTGGCAAAAATGAGCGATTTCAGCGCTGGCGCCAACATCGACGGCAAACACTTTACCGGCATCAACTGGGGCCGCGATCTGCCCGAACCGTTGCAGATCGCCGATCTGCGCAACGTGGTGGAAGGCGATCCAAGCCCAGACGGTAAAGGCACGCTGCTGATCAAACGCGGTATCGAAGTGGGCCATATCTTCCAGCTGGGCACCAAATATTCTGAAGCGATGAAGGCGGCGGTTCAGGGCGAAGATGGCCGCAACCAGACGCTGACCATGGGTTGCTACGGCATCGGCATCACCCGCGTGGTGGCGGCAGCGATTGAGCAGAACCATGACGACCGCGGCATTATCTGGCCAGCCGCGCTGGCGCCGTTCCAGGTCGCCATTCTGCCGATGAACATGCACAAATCTTTCCGCGTGAAAGAGCTGGCGGAAGAATTGTACGCCACGCTGCGCGCCAAAGGCATCGACGTGCTGTTGGACGATCGTAAAGAGCGTCCGGGCGTGATGTTCGCCGATATGGAGCTGATCGGCATTCCGCACACTATCGTGCTGGGCGATCGTAACCTGGATAACGACGAAATCGAATATAAAGCGCGCCGCGCCGGTGAGAAGCAGATGATCAAACGCGATCGGATTGTGGATTTCCTGGTGGAAGCGATTCAGGGCTAAGCGTTTTATTCATCATAAAAGCCACCCACGCGGTGGCTTTTTTATTGCCTGCATATTGCCTATATTACCTTGCCGCGCAGCGCCTTCGTCGCGCTGCGCTGCGCTTTTCCTTCCAGCCGCCGCCGCTTAGAGGCCAGCGTCGGACGCGTAGCGCGGCGCGTTTTCTCCTCCGCCGTCAGCTCCCGAATCAGGTTTTCCAGCCGTTTAAGCGCAGCTTCCCGGTTCATCTCCTGGCTGCGGTACTCCTGCGCTTTGATGATCACCACCCCTTCGGCGGTGATCAGGTGATGGCTGGCGTCAAGCAGGCGCGATTTATAAAACGCCGGCAACGACGAGGCGCGAATATCAAAACGCAGATGGATGGCGGTCGCGCTTTTATTCACATGCTGTCCCCCAGCGCCCTGCGCGCGGATCGCGCTTATTTCGATTTCAGCGTCGCTGATAGTGACATTGCGTGACAGTACAATCATATATCCTGCTTGCTTAATAAGTGGTGGTGCGCAGCCTGTTTCGGCTGCGCAGCCTTTATAACGCGGGCATTCTTCTCTGCTACAGTGTGACGCCCATCGGTAAAAGGTCAATTATTTTGACCGCCTGTTCATCCCGGCGACCTGCGCCGCCGCTCTCCCATCGCCGCCTATCCGCTTTCCCTTTCTGCCGCACGCCAGGATAAATCCCTGACGTGAACAGGCTGATTTCCCGCTGGGGGCTGTGTTATAGTCGCTTAAGTCGGAGATTTACGCTCTGAAAGGAGGTGCATGTGCAGCAATATTGTGATTTGGTTCGTCAGAAGTACGCTGAAATCGGCGGCGGCGAACTGGGATACGTGCCCGACGCCATAGGTTGCGCGTTAAAAACACTGAATGAGATAGCGGCGAATTCTGCGCTAGACTCTTCTGTCAGGGAACAGGCAGCGTATGCTGCTGCAAACTTAATGGTGAGCGATTATGTTGACGAATGAAGCCTACAAACCGATCAATTGCGACGATTATGATAGTCTGGAACTCGCTTGCCAAAAACAGTGGACGCTGGCTCTGGAACTCAAGAACGGCGAGCAGCTTAAGGTGAAAGCCAACGATATGATCACCCGTAAAAACGTGGAGTATCTGGTGGCGGACCTCAGCGGCGAAACGCGCGAGCTGCGTCTGGATCATATCGCCAGTTTCAGTCACCCGGAACTGGGCACCGTTGTCGTCAGCGAGTCTGATTAAACCTGCGGGCGGGCTTGTCCCGCCCTGCGTTATTATGGCTTCAGCGAATGGTAATACGTCGCCAGATCCGCCATATCCTCATCGCTTAATCCGCTAACGAACGCCTTCATCACCTCTGCCTGACCACCGCTACGCTCCCCTTTCTTATAGGCCTGCAACGCATGCTGCAAATAGTCGGCATTCTGCCCAGCCAGATTGGGATAAAGCGACACCGACGCCTTGCCTTCCGCACCGTGACAGGCGCTACAGGCGGCCGCTTTTTCCTGACCCGCGGCGATATCGCCTGCGGCCAGCGCAGGCGCGGTAAACGAGGCCAATAGCACTATCAGCACGCTTTTCATTGCAATTCTCCATGTTGTGGTTGTTGCCAGGCGATGCGCAAACCATGGCCCGGCGCGGGGCTTCCGTCACGGCAAACAAAAGTATTCAGCGCGGCGATCAGCGTATCGTTATAAAAAATCAGCGGCGTGCTTTCACGTCGCCAGGGCGGTACGCCGCACTCCTGCCACAGTTTTTTAATTGGCCGATGTCCGCCGCGTCCGATAATGGCGAAGCTGCCCTGCGCCTGAAAGCGCACGGTAACGCTTTCATCGGCGCGCGGCGGGCGGATTTCAATGCCCGTTTCCGCCAGCCGCAGCACGCCCAGACCGTGCGGCAGCGAAAGCGGCTGCCGCACGTCAGACCAGGGCAGCACCGCGTCGCGCACCGATGGACGCAGCGGCAGCCAGTAAAGCGCCTGACGATAGCGGCGCAGTTCGAATTCCCCCAGCTGTAAACGGGGAGCCGCGTCTTCGCGCGCGCAGATGACCTCCTGCCAGATACGCTGAATGGCGTCGCGCGACGGCATTTTACCGCCGCAGGCGGCAATCCAGCGTCGCAGCAGCGCGGCGCGTCTCGCCTCGCTCAGCGCGGCGAATCCGGCGATGCGCAACGCGCCGTCCGGCTGCGTCAGCGCACGCAGCGACTCCGCCAGCAGCTCATCCAGCAGCTGCTCCTGCTCGCCGCACAGCGCCGCGCTGCGCGCCACCGCCTCAGAAAAATGGGGCCATCTGGCGTTCAGGCGCGGTACGATCTCCTGTCGTAAAAAATTGCGGTCATAACGCGTGTCCTGGTTGCTTTCATCCTCTATCCAGCGCAGCTGATGCTGTTGCGCCCAGCTTTCCAGCGCCTCGCGACGGCAGCGCAGTAGCGGGCGCAGCAGACGATGGCCCCCCAGCGTCAGGCTGGCGGGCATCGCCGCCAGACCGGCCGGACCGCTGCCGCGCTTCAACGCCAGCAGCAGCGTTTCACACTGATCGTCAAGGTGCTGCGCCGTCACCAGCGCTTCGCCAGCCTGTAAATGCTGACGAAAGGCGCGATAGCGTCCTTCGCGCGCCGAGGCCTCAATACCGCCTTCGCTACCGTTCACCGCAATTTTCACCGTCTCCAGCGCGACCTGCCATGCATCGCAAACGGTGCGGCAGTGCTGCGCCCAGCGATCGGCGTGTGGGCTAAGTCCGTGATGGATATGGATCGCGCGCAGCTGGAGATCCTGATGCTGGCGCAGCAGCGTCAGCTGATGCAACAGAACGGTAGAATCCAGACCGCCGCTGAATGCCACCAGCAATCGCCGTTCACCGGCCAGTCGTTGTTCAAGTTGTGCAAGCTGCGTCATCGGGAAACCTGTTACGGAAAAACGGCCATCGCAGGATGGCCGTCAAAGCGGATATTTTACGCCTGGTAGAGCTCCAGCGGCAAATTATCGGGGTCGTGGAAGAAGGTAAAACGCTTGCCGGTCAAAGGATCGACGCGCACCGGTTCATATGCGACGCCCTTTTCCTGCAGAAAGCGGCAGGCGTCGTCGATATCTTCAACGGCAAAGGCGAGATGCCGCAGGCCGCAGGCTTCCGGGTGGCTCACTCTGGCTGGCGGCGCAGGGAAAGAAAACAGCTCAATCATATACTGGCCGTTCAGCGCCAGATCGCCTTTCCATGAATCGCGCGCTTCGCGCCAGACTTCCTGTTGCAGCGTAAAGCCGAGGATATCGCAGTAGAACGCCTTGCTGCGCGCGTAGTCGCTGGCGATGATCGCAATATGATGAACCTGTTTAATGCCCAGCATAACTTCTCCTTGAGGGTTTCGCTTATCGCAAGTGGGTACGGTTACGAGCGGGATTTTACTGCATGTCCTGCCGCTTTCTTCATGCGGCCGCCAGGCCGTTGGCCGCCTTGTAAACCGCAATGTCGCACCCTACCTGCTCGCCCGCCGTCAGGCAAGGCGGCAAACTCTGCAAAATCAGCGTTCACCCGCCGGTATCGCCGGTTCATCCTGCTTCAGCACGCGCACCAGATAGCGCCCATCTTCCGTCAGCCTGGCACCGTGAATATCGGTTTCAAAGCCAGGATAGTGACGGCCAATCGCGCACAGCATTAACAGGAAATCGAGTACCGGGCGGCTCGCCTCGGTGATCCTCTCTCCCGGCATCACCAGCGGCACGCCGGGGGGATAAGGCAGGATCATATTAGCGGAAACGCGATCGATCATCTGGTCGATTTCCACCGTTTCCACTTCCCCTTTTACCTGTAGCTGAAACGCCTGATGCGGCGTCATCTTCATTTCCGGCAATACGTCGAAAGCTTTCAGCATCAGGCGCGGCAGATCGTGTTGACGGATCAGCTGATGAATGCCCTGCGCCAGCGTCTGAATACGCATATTGCGGTAGAAATCGGGATCTTCGGCATAGAGATCCGGCAGGATATTTTTCACACGCAGATTAAGATCGTAGGCGCGCTTAAAGTCCAGCAGCGCGCGCAGCAGCCCCATCGCCCGCGTTTTATCGATACCGATGCTGAACAGGAACAGCAGGTTGTACGGCCCGGTTTTTTCTACCACGATGCCGCGTTCGTCGAGGAACTTCGCTACCAGCGCCGCCGGGATCCCCTCGTCCGCCATCACCCCCTGCTCGCTCATGCCCGGCGTCAGAATGGTGACTTTGATCGGATCGAGATACATATGATCGCGATCCGCATCGGCAAAGCCGTGCCACTCCTCGTCGCCGGGCTGGATCGGCCAGCATTCCGCTTCATCAATGCCGTCCGGCTGCCAGATATCGAAGAACCAGCTGTCAGATTCTTCACGCAGTCGCTGCACCTCGCGGCGGAAGTGGAGCGCTCGTTCCACCGAACGGTTTATCAGCCGACGGCCAGGATTGCCACGCAGCATCGCCGCCGCCGTTTCGATCGAGGCGACGATCGAATAGTTGGGCGAAGTGGTGGTGTGCATCATATAGGCTTCATTAAAAGTCTGTTCGTCATAGTCGCCTTTAATATGGATCAGCGAAGCCTGAGAGAAAGCGGCCAGCAGCTTGTGCGTCGACTGAGTTTCATAAATCACTTTGCCGGGCGTGCGCTCGCCGCTCATGCCGCTTTTACCGGCGTAGATAGGATGGAAATTAGTGTAAGGCACCCAGGCGGAATCGAAATGGATCGACGGCACCTCCAGCGTCTCTTTGATATATTGGGTGTTATAGAGCAGGCCGTCGTAGGTGGAGTTAGTGATCACCGCATGTACCGGCCACGCGGCGTGTTCGGTTTGCGCCACCTTCAACGCGATGCTTTCGCGCGTGAATTCGCGCTTTGGAATACCGCCGAGAATGCCCAGCGCGTTGCGCGTCGGCTTCAGCCAGATCGGCACGATATCGCTCATCATCAGCAGATGGGTTAGCGATTTATGGCAGTTGCGATCCACCAGCATGGTGCTGCCCGCTGGCGCGGCGTACATGCCGACAATTTTATTCGAGGTGGAGGTGCCGTTGGTCACCATATAACTCTGCTCGGCGCCGAAGGTGCGGGCGATATACTCCTCCGCCTCCAGGTGCGGCCCGGTGTGATCGAGCAGCGAGCCCAGCTCGGTCACCGAAATCGACGTGTCCGCCTTCAGCGTGTTGGGGCCGTAGAAGTCGTAAAACAGCGTGCCGACCGGGCTTTTTTGGAAAGCGGTGCCGGCCATATGGCCTGGCGTGCAGAAGGTATATTTTCCCTCTTTCACATAGGTGAACAGCGCGCGGGTTAACGGCGGCGTAATGTTATCGATATATTCGTCGGTATACTGCCGGATGCGCTGGGCGATGTCCTCCGCCATATCGAGCGCGTACTCAAAGAACCACAGCGCCATGCGCATCTCATTGATGCTGATGTCCATTGTGGAGTGGGTATTGATAAAGGCGTAGAGCGGCAGGTACTCGTTAAGCTGATTAATCTCGCTGCATAAATCGAGACTGTACTCATCCCAGTCAAAAATCACGCCGCAAATGCGGGGATTATGCTCAATCAGCTTCACCAAATCATTGGCGTCTTTCGGATAGATCGGTTCAAAACCCTGATTTATCAGCGCCTGATGCAGCTGGCGCATGGGTTCATCTTTATAAAAAGCGTTATGCGGTCCCATTATCGCAATAATATTCAATTAGCACCTCCTGGCGATGGGCGATAAAGAATAAGCATAGCGAAGATGCGCAGCGGCAGGAGAAATGAAGCGACGAAGCGAGAATAATCCGCATCGAAAACGCTGAATGACGGTATAAAAAAGGCGGCCCGAAGGCCGCCTTTTTTACGCGCTACGCATCATGCGTAGCCGTAGTTCATCAGACGATGATAGCGGCGGTTAAGCAGCTCTTCGGTGTTCAGCCCATCCAGTTCGGCGAGATCGGCCAGCAGCTGCGCTTTCAGCGAAGCGGCCACCGCCAGCGGATCGCGATGCGCGCCGCCCAGCGGTTCCGGGACAATCGCGTCGATCAAATCCAGTTCTTTCAGACGCGGCGCGATAATGCCCATCGCTTCCGCCGCCAGCGGCGCTTTATCCGCGCTTTTCCACAGGATAGAGGCGCAGCCTTCCGGTGAAATAACGGAATAGGTGCTGTACTGCAGCATGTTGACCTTGTCGCCCACGCCGATAGCCAGCGCGCCGCCGGAACCGCCCTCACCAATAACGGTGCAGATAACCGGCACTTTCAGGCCAGACATCTCACGCAGGTTGCGCGCAATCGCCTCAGACTGACCGCGCTCTTCCGCGCCCACGCCAGGGTAAGCGCCCGGCGTGTCGATAAAGGTAATGACAGGCATCTTGAAACGCTCGGCCATTTCCATCAGGCGCAGCGCTTTGCGATAGCCCTCCGGCGCCGGCATACCAAAGTTACGCCGAATCTTCTCTTTCGTTTCACGGCCTTTCTGATGGCCGATGATCATTACCGGACGTCCATCCAGACGCGCAATGCCGCCGACAATCGCCTTGTCGTCAGCGTAGGCGCGGTCGCCTGCCAGCTCGTCAAAGTCGGTAAACACGTTACGGACATAGTCCAGCGTGTAAGGACGCAGCGGATGACGCGCCAGCTGCGCGATCTGCCACGCGCCCAAATCGGCGAAGATTTTACGCGTCAGCTCTACGCTTTTTTCACGCAGACGCTGAATCTCTTCATCCAGATTAATATCGTGTTTTTCATCCTGACGGCCAACCGACTTCAGGGAGTCGATTTTCGCCTCCAGTTCTGCGATTGGCTGTTCAAAATCCAGGTAATTAAGACTCATAATGTTCCTGTTTTAGTCAAACTCCAGTTCCACCTGCTCCGATCCTATCAGCGATCGCAGGTCATTCAGCAAACGATCGCAGGGAGATACGCGCCATGCTGCGCCAAAACGCAGTCTGGCCCGCGCATCCGCTCTCTGATAGTAGAGATGTACCGGAATTGTCCCCGAACGATGGGGTTCCAGAGACTGACGGAGACGGTTTAAAAGCTGGTCATCAATTTGCCTGTCCGTCAGCGAGATAGCAAGTCCACGCGCATATTTTTCACGTGCTTCGTCGATATCCATCACTTCACGGGCGGTCATTTTAAGGCCCCCGCTGAAGTCATCAAAGCTGACCTGTCCGCTGACGATCAGGATACGGTCTTTTTCCAGCAGCTGCTGGTATTTATCAAGCGCATCTGTGAACAACATCACCTCCAGACGACCGGAACGATCATCCAGCGTGCAGATGCCAATACGGTTGCCGCGTTTAGTGACCATAACGCGGGCCGCCACCACCAAACCGGCCGCGGTAGTGATTTTACCGCGATCGGTCGGATGCATGTCTTTCAAACGCACGCCGCCGACGTAGCGTTCAATCTCTTTCAGATACTGGTTGATGGGATGGCCGGTCAGATAAAGCCCCAGCGTCTCCCGCTCGCCGTCCAGCCGCACCTGCTCCGGCCACGGCGTGATGCTGGCATAGGATTGCTCTACCTGCTCCGGCTCCTCCGCCAGTACGCCGAACATATCCGCCTGCCCGATCGCCTCCGCTTTGGCGTGCTGATCCGCCGCCTTCAGCGCATCGCCCAGCGCGCTCATCAGCGCCGCGCGATGCGGCCCCAGACGATCGAAGGCGCCCGACATGATCAGTTTTTCCATCACGCGGCGGTTGATTTTCTTCGGATCGGTGCGCGCGCAGAGATCGAACAGCTCGCGGAAGTAGCCATCTTTATTTCGCGCCTCAATGATCGCTTCGATCGGACCTTCACCGACGCCTTTAATGGCGCCGATGCCGTATACGATCTCGCCGTCATCGTTGACGTGGAACTGATAGAGGCCGGAGTTGATATCCGGCGGCAGCACTTTCAGCCCCATGCGCCAGCATTCATCCACCAGGCCGACCACTTTCTCGGTGTTGTCCATATCGGCGGTCATTACCGCCGCCATAAACTCGGCCGGATAGTGCGCCTTCAGCCACAGCGTCTGGTAAGAAACCAGCGCATAGGCGGCGGAGTGTGATTTATTGAAGCCGTAACCGGCGAATTTTTCCACCAGATCGAAGATTTTCATCGACAGCTCGCCGTCGATGCCCATGCTCTCCGCGCCCTCTTTAAACACCGAGCGCTGCTTGGCCATCTCCTCCGGCTTCTTCTTACCCATGGCGCGACGCAGCATATCCGCGCCGCCGAGCGTATAGCCCGCCAGTACCTGGGCGATCTGCATCACCTGTTCCTGGTAGAGAATGATGCCGTAGGTCGGTTCCAGCACCGGCTTCAGCGACTCATGCTGCCACTGAATATCGGGGTAGGAGATCGCTTCGCGCCCGTGCTTACGGTCGATAAAGTTATCCACCATTCCCGACTGCAACGGGCCGGGACGGAACAGCGCCACCAGTGCGATCATATCTTCGAAGCAGTCCGGCTTCAGACGCTTAATCAAGTCTTTCATGCCGCGCGATTCAAGCTGAAAAACCGCTGTGGTTTCCGCGCGCTGCAGCATATCAAAGCTTTTTTTATCATCCAGCGGAATCGCGGCGATATCGATCGGCGCCTCGCCCTGCTTCGCCCGGCGCGCATTAATCATATCCAGCGCCCAGTTGATGATGGTCAGGGTGCGCAGGCCGAGGAAGTCGAACTTCACCAGACCGGCGTATTCCACGTCGTTTTTATCAAACTGGGTAACCGGGTGGTTGCCGTTTTCATCGCAGTAGAGCGGCGCGAAGTCGGTGATTTTGGTCGGCGCGATCACGACGCCCCCGGCGTGCTTGCCGGCGTTGCGCGTCACCCCTTCCAGCTTGCGCGCCATATCGATCAGCGCCCTGACCTCTTCATCGGCCTCATAGATTTCCGGCAGCTGCGGCTCGGCGGCGAACGCTTTTTCCAGCGTCATACCCGGATCGGGCGGCACCAGCTTCGAGATGCGATCGACGAAACCGTAAGGATGGCCCAGCACGCGGCCCACGTCACGGATAACCGCTTTCGCCGCCATGGTGCCGAAGGTGATGATCTGCGATACCGCGTCGCGCCCGTACATATCGGCAACGTGTTCAATCACCTGATCGCGTTTTTCCATGCAGAAATCGACGTCGAAGTCGGGCATGGAGACGCGCTCCGGGTTCAGGAAGCGTTCGAACAGCAGGTCGAATTCCAGCGGATCGAGGTCGGTGATCTTCAGCGCATAGGCCACCAGCGAGCCGGCGCCCGAACCGCGTCCCGGTCCGACCGGAATGCCGTTATCTTTCGACCACTGGATAAACTCCATGACAATCAGGAAGTAGCCGGGGAAACCCATCTGGTTGATAACGTTAAGCTCGATCTCCAGACGTTCGTCATATTCCGGCCGCTTCTGCGCCCGAACCTCAGGATCGGGGAACAGGAACGCCAGACGCTCCTCCAACCCCTCGCGCGAACGCATCACCAGAAAGTCTTCGGTGGTCATCTCGCCGGTGGGGAATTTCGGCAGGAAATATTCGCCAAGCCGTACCGTGACGTTACAGCGACGGGCGATCTCTACGCTGTTTTCCAGCGCTTCCGGGATGTCGGAGAAGAGTTCGCACATCTCCTCCGCGCTGCGCATATATTGCTGCGGACTGTAGTTGCGCGGGCGTTTAGGATCGTCCAGCGTATAGCCG
The DNA here is from genome assembly GCF_024610815.1 of Mixta sp. NCBI lineage: Bacteria > Pseudomonadati > Pseudomonadota > Gammaproteobacteria > Enterobacterales > Erwiniaceae > Mixta > Mixta sp. Next base: position 7,367 of record NZ_JANION010000145.1, on the reverse strand, counting down.
TCATGAATCGCGACGCGAATCTCATGCGCGTCGAAATCCTCTTCATTAATAAAACAGACTTCATTGGTCGCCACGACCGGAACGCCTTCCGCAATTGCCAGCTCGACGGCGGCATGCAGATAGCTTTCCTCATCAGGACGCCCGGTGCGGATCAGCTCCAGATAATAGCGATCGGGAAAGTGTTCCTGATAGAAGGCGAGACACTGCGCCACCAGCGCCTGATTGCCGCGAAGCAGGCTGCGGCCCACGTCTCCGCGGCGTCCGCCAGAGAGCAGAAGCAGCCCTTCGCTGAATTCCGCCAGCCAGTCGCGATCGATCGTTGGCCCGTTAACGCCGTAGCCGCGCTGGTAGGCGCGTGAAATCAGCAGCGTCAAATTCTGGTAGCCAGTATTGTTCATCGCCAGTACGGTGATTTGTGTCAGCTCGTCGCCCATCAGCTCGCTGGCGACGAGAAAATCGGCGCCGATAATCGGCTTAATGCCAGCGCCGTGCGCCGTACCGTAAAACTTCACCAGTCCGCACAGGTTGGTGAAATCCGTGATCGCCATCGCCGGCATACCGAGCGCGGCCGCTTTCTTCACCAGCGGGCCGGTCTTCGCCAGTCCGTCGACCATCGAATAATCGCTGTGGATACGCAGATGAATAAAACGTGGTTCGGCCATCTTTCTTTCCGGTTAACTGCAGCAAAGCGCGCTTAGCGCGCAGATTCAGCGGTGAGATGTTTTACTTCAAGGTCCAGGAGCGCATTGCGCACCGGCGCAAAACTACGACGATGGTGCGGCGTAGCGCCATGTTCTGTCAACATCGCCAGATGCTGTGCGGTGGGATAACCTTTATGCTGCGCAAAGCCATACTGCGGGAAAACATGATCCAGCTCCGCCATTTCGCGATCGCGCGTGACTTTCGCCAGAATGGAGGCCGCGCTGATTTCAGCGACCAGGCTATCCCCTTTCACCACCGCCATTGACGGCATCGGCAGCGCCGGACAGCGGTTGCCGTCGATCAGCACATAATCAGGCTGTATCGTCAGACCAGCGACGGCGCGCTGCATCGCCAGCATGGTGGCGTGCAGGATATTGAGCTGGTCGATCTCGTCCGGCTCGGCGCGTCCGAGGCTCCAGGCCAGCGCCTTCCCTTTGATTTCATCATACAGCGCCAGGCGCCGCTTTTCGCTGAGCTTTTTGGAGTCCGCCAGGCCGACGATGGGACGCGCGGGATCGAGGATCACCGCCGCCGTCACCACCGCGCCGACCAGCGGTCCGCGCCCCACTTCATCGACGCCAGCGATCAGCCGCGCGTCGGGATAGATAAATTCAGCCATTCGCCAACTCCAGTACGGCCTGCGCCGCTTGTTCATCGGCATTCCAGCGGATCTGCTGGTGTAGTTCGGTAAAGGTTTCCAGCAGGCGCGCGCGCGTTTCGCCCGCGCCCAACAGCGGCTCCAGCGCGGCGGCGAGCCGCTCCGGCTGGCAATCGTCCTGTAGCAGCTCCGGCACCAGCTCGCGACCGGCCAGCAGGTTCGGCAGCGATACATAATCGGTTTTCACCAGCCGCTCGGCCAGCCAGAAGGTAACCGGCTTCATACGATAGCCGACTACCATCGGGCACTTCGCCAGCATGCACTCCAGCGCGGCGGTGCCGGATGCCAGCAGCGCCGCATCGCTGGCGATCATCGCCTCACGGCCTTTACCGTCCAACAGGTGTATCGGCAGTTCGGGCGCAACCTCGGCTTTGATCTGCTCAAACTGTTCGCGCCGCTGCGCGTTGACCAGCGGCACCACGATCTCCAGCTGCGGCCATTTCTCACGCAGCAGCATCGCGGTTTTTAGAAAATCGGCGCTGAGCAACTCTACTTCCGCCCGACGCGAGCCGGGCAGCAACGCCAGGCAGAGCGCCTTTTCGTCGATGCCCAGGTCGCGACGCGCCGCCGTCTTATCGGGCTGTAGCGGCATAGCATCCGCCATAGTGTGGCCGATAAAACGGCAGGGCACATCGTAGCGATCGTAAAAGGCTTTTTCGAACGGCAGGAACGCCAGCACCAGGTTAGTGGCGCGACCGATTTTAAATACCCGATTCTGCCGCCACGCCCAGACTGAGGGGCTGACGTAATGGATCGTGCGGATGCCGCGCTGCTTCAGGCGACCTTCCAGGGTAATGTTAAAATCGGGCGCGTCAATGCCGACAAAAACGTCCGGCTTTAGCGCGGTGAAGCGACGGGTCAGATCGCGGCGGATTTTCAACAGGCGCCGCAGTCGTCCCAGCACTTCCACAATGCCCATGACCGCCAGCTCTTCCATGTCGTACCAGCTTTCACAGCCTTCCGCCTGCATACGCGGCCCCGCCACGCCGACGAAGCGGGCGTCAGGGTGTTTTGCTTTCAGCGCGCGAATGAGACCGGCACCAAGAATATCGCCGGAGGTTTCTCCGGCGACAAGGGCAATCGTTAAGGGACGAGCAGCCATGGGTTAACGAATCAGACCTCGCGTTGAGCGGGCGAAGAAATCGTAAAACGGCTGAACTTCAGCGTGCTCTTTCGCCAGCGCTTCGATTTCCGGCTTGACCTCTTCCAGCGTTTTTCCGCTGCGGTAAAGCAATTTATAGGCGTTACGAATCGCGTGCAGCCCTTCTTTGCTGAAACCGCGGCGTTTCAGGCCTTCGATATTGATGCCGTACGGCGTCGCGTGGTTACCCTGCGCGATGACGTATGGCGGCACATCCTGCGCCACGCCAGAACAGCCGCCCACCATTACGTGCGCGCCGATAATGCAGAACTGATGCACCGCCGTCATGCCGCCGATAATGGCGAAATCATCCACCGTCACGTGTCCGCCGAGCGTCGCGTTGTTGGCGAAGATGCAGCGGTTGCCGATGATGCAGTCATGCGCAATATGTGCATTGACCATCAGCAGGTTATCGCTGCCGATACGGGTTACGCCGCCGCCCTGCACCGTCCCGCGATGAATAGTCACGCTTTCGCGAATGCTGTTGCGATCGCCGATTTCAACGCGCGTCGGCTCGCCCGCATATTTCAGATCCTGGTTCACCTCACCGATAGAGGCGAACTGGGTAATAATATTGTCTTTGCCAATGCGGGTATGTCCGTTCACCACCACATGAGACTTCAGAACGGTGCCCTCACCGATTTCAACGTTGGCGCCGATATAGCAGAACGGGCCAATGTGAACACGAGCGCCGATAACGGCGCCCTCTTCGATGATCGAGCTTGGATGAATTACGGCGGTTGCATCAATCACGTATTACGCCTCCCGGCTACGGGCACACATCATGGTCGCTTCACAAACAATCTTGCCATCAACGGTAGCGACGCCTTTAAAGCGCGTCAGGCCGCGACGGGTTTTCTCGAAAGTCACTTCCATAATCATCTGATCGCCTGGCACTACCGGACGCTTGAAGCGCGCTTCATCGATTCCGGCGAAGTAGTACAGCTCGCCTGGCTCAAGTTTGCCCACGCTTTTAAACGCCAGAATACCTGTCGCCTGCGCCATCGCCTCCAGAATCAAAACGCCCGGAAAAATCGGCTTACCAGGGAAATGCCCCTGGAAAAACGGTTCGTTAACAGAGACGTTTTTCACGGCGCGCAGATATTTATGCTCTTCGAACTCCAGGACACGATCGACCAATAAAAACGGATAACGGTGCGGCAGTAGTTCTAAAATCTCTTCAATATTCAGAGTATGAGTTTCAGTAGTCAAAATACTCTTCCTGTCCTAAAAATTCTGATGGCATCAATAACACGGCCTGCACCGATCCGGACGATCATCGGCAGGCCGCAAATTAGTTTATGTGGCGCCTGGCTTCCCTGCTTAGCATGTTTTATTTATGAAAGCCGGACAGACGCGGGATGGATGTACGTTTAGTCGTCTTTGCCGACTTTACGCTCGATGGCTTTTAAGCGTTTGCTCATTTCATCGATATTCATCACCAGCGCTGCAGTTTTACGCCAGGTTTTATTGGGTTGCAGCGGAATGCCTGAGGAGTATACCCCAGGTTCAGTGATGGGCCGCATCACCATTCCCATGCCGGTGACGGTCACTTTGTCACAAATTTCCATGTGGCCGTTAATCACACTAGCTCCACCGATCATACAGTAACGACCGATTTTCAGGCTACCTGCCATGATCACACCGCCAGCAACGGCAGTATTGTCGCCAATCACGACGTTATGTGCAATCTGGCACTGGTTATCAATGATAACACCATTACCAATCTGAGTGTTATCCAGCGCGCCGCGATCGATGGTGGTACAGGCGCCGATTTCGACGCGATCGCCGATAATCACCGATCCCAACTGCGGGATTTTCACCCAGTTACCGCGGTCGTTGGCATAACCGAAGCCGTCTGCGCCGATCACCGTGCCCGACTGAATCAGGCAGTGCTGACCGATGCGGATGTCATGATACACCGTCACATTCGCCCACAGACGTGAGCCAGCGCCGATATGGGTATTTTTGCCGACAAAGCAGCCGGCGCCGATCACCACATTATCGCCGAGCACCACGCCCGATTCGATAACGGCGTTCGCGCCGACGGAAACATTGCTGCCCAGACTGGCGCTGGCGTCGATAACCGCGCTCGGCGCGATATTCTCCGCTGGCTGCGGCGTGGTATCTAACAGCTGCGCCATACGCGCATAGGTCAGGTAAGGGTTTTTAACCACCAGCGCGGCGCTTTTGCACCACGGCAGATCCGCTTCTGTCAGCACCACGGCGGAAGCCTGGCACTCGGCGAGCTGCTCACGGTAGCGGCTGTTGGCGAGGAAAGTGATTTGACCGTTTTGGGCGGAGTGCATAGAAGCAATGCCGGAGATGGCGATATCGCCATCTCCGTGCAATTCTGCATCCAACTGCTGGGCTAAATCAGCCAGTCGAATTGAAGACATTGATTATTTAACCTGTTTCAGAACGTCAGCCGTGATGTCTTTCGCATTAGAAGCGTAAGCTACCGCGTTGGCGTCGATCACGACATCATAACCTTCGCTGTCGGCGACTTTCTTCACTGCGTCCTGAATGCGGCTCAGCAGCTTGTTACGCTCTTCCATCTGGCGACGACGGTTGTCCTGCTCGAAAGCCTGCGCTTTAGAAGAGAACGCTTCGCGCTGGGACATGATATCTTTTTCCATGCGGCTGCGTTCGCTGGCCTTCATGGTAGAGGCATCACGCTGCAGGCGCTGCATTTTTGCCTGAAGATCACGTTCCTGGCTCTGCAGATCGGTGGCGCGGCCTTTGAACTCGTTTTCCAGCTGCTTCGCAACAGTGGCACGTTGCGGTAACTGTTGGAAAATGCTGGACACGTTTACCACGGCAATTTTATCAGCAGCCTGAGCGCCTGCGGAAACCGCTAAAGCGAGACCCAGACCTGCGGCACACAACAACTTTTTCACTATTAACTCCTTACCATCAACGTTTGTGTCAAAGACACAGATTTACCTGATACGCCAGCCAATGGGCGAACCCGAAGACCGGCGCACAGTGCGATACTAATCGCTATGCTTCCCTGAAGCGGAGGTTACCAGGTTTTACCAATGTTAAACTGGAACTGCTCCGCTTTATCTCCATCATATTTCTTGAACGGCTGGGCGTAAGAGAACACCAGCGGGCCCAGAGGCGACATCCACTGCAGCGCCAGGCCGGCGGACATACGGATATTGCCCGGATCGCTGTAGTCCGGTATACCGGCCGCACGGCTTTCCGCAGTGTTTTCCCAGTTGGTATCCCATACCGTACCGGCATCGACGAACAGCGAAGTGCGCACCGAGTTAGCGTACTTCTCGCTGATAAACGGCGTCGGGGTAATCAGCTCAAGGCTGGCCACCGCCATCGCGTTGCCGCCCACCGCATCGTCCGATTTACACAGGCTCTGATTGCCTGAACAGGTTGATGAGTTATCGTTGATATACGCCGCTTTCGGGCCGATGTTGTTAGAACGGAAGCCGCGTACCGTGCTGGAGCCGCCAGCATAGAAGTTCTCATAGAACGGCAGCTCTTTGCCGCCCAGACCATCGCCGTAGCCGACGCGACCGCGACCCAGCAGTACCCAGGTATGGTCGTCATTAATCGGCATATACTGCTGCGTATCCAGCGTCACTTTATAGAAGTTGTTGTCCGATCCCGGAATGGTGACTTTACCGTTCAGGTTGGTACGGTTACCGGCGGTGGGGAAGAATCCACGGTCCAGGTTGTTGTACGTCCAGCCATAGTTGAAGGTGAAGTCATCGGCGGAATATTCCGCATCGCCGGAAAGCGACGGATTCTGATCGACCGAGCGCAGATAACGCCACATCGCCACCTGCGGCTGCATGTTGGAGAGGTCGTTATGCACATAGCCGAGGCCGACGCGTAGCGTATTGTTTTCATTGACCGGGAAGCCGAGCGTGCCATCCAGACCATAACTCTTGTTGGTATAGTCAGAGAGGTCGGCGTCGTCCGCTTTAAAGTCGTTATAGAAAATACGTCCGCCGAGGCTTACCCCATCTACCGTGAAATAAGGATCGGTCAGGGAGAATTCTGCGTAGGTCTGGTAATCATTTTTGGTGCCGCTGATGCCAACGGTATTACCGGTGCCCAGCCAGTTATCCTGGGTCACGCCGACCTGGAAGCTGACGCCGCTCTCGGTGCCGTAGCCGATACCGAAGTTAAAGGTGCCGGTGTTGCGTTCTTTCACCTTATAAACCACGTCAACCTGATCCGGCGTGCCCGGTACGCGCTGCGTATCGACGTCGACGGTTTCAAAGTAGCCGGTGCGATTCAGACGCTCTTTGCCCTGCTCGACCAGGTTGCTGCCCAGCCATGCGCCTTCCATCTGACGCATTTCACGGCGCAGCACCGCGTCTTTCGACGTGTCGTTGCCTTCGAAGCGCACCTTACGCACGTAGTAACGGTTGCCCGCGTCGACGTTGACGTGCAGCTTAACGGTCTTATCGGCATCGTTAATTTCCGGCTGCGTGACGACGCGCGGATAGGCGTAACCATAACGGCCCAACAGCTGCTTAATGCTGTCTTCCATTTTGGTCACTTTGGTGCCGTTATACAGCTCGCCAGGCTGTACTTTCGCCAGGCTTTCAATCTCGGCGGAGTGCCCTGCCATGCTGCCGTTCACCACCACGCCGGAAAGCATGTACTGGTCGCCTTCGTGGATATTGATGGTGATGTAGATGCCTTTTTTATCGGGCGTCAGACTCACCTGCGTGGAGTCGATGTTGAAACGGGCGTAGCCGCGATCGAGATAGAAGCTGCGCAGCGTTTCTAAATCGCCGGCCAGTTTCTGTTTCTGATACTTGCGGTCGCCGACCAGGTTCCACCATGGCACCTCATCACGCAGCTGAAAACGCGAGATCAGTTCATCGGAGC
>NZ_JANION010000138.1:0-8822 GCF_024610815.1 Mixta sp. | reverse complement strand
TTTTACCCTGTTGGATCTTCTACCGCCATTTTGTCGCCACTTTTTTTAGCCATTAGCGCCAGTGGATTGCAAGATACTGCATCTTCTAAATGGTCTGGTGCGAAGTGGGCGTACCGCATCGTTACCCGAATATCCGAGTGTCCCAATATACGCTGCAGCACAAGTATGTTTCCTCCAGCCATCATAAAATGGCTTGCGAAGCTATGACGTAAAACGTGGCTCATCTGGCCTTCAGGTAACTCAATACCCGCCAGGCGGATTACGCGATAGAACTGGCGGTAACACTCAGCAAAATAACGTCCTTCTTTGTATCTAAGCTCTTCATACAATGCTGCGCTAATGGGAACGGTGCGGTTTTTTTTGCCTTTGGTGTTAACGAAGGTGATTTTTCTGGGTGACAGCTGGGAGGCTTTCAAATTTGCCGCTTCGCTCCAGCGACAGCCCGTAGAAAGACAGATTTTAATAATTAGGGTCAGATCGGGATTTCCGTGCTTTTCGCAGGCGGCAAACAGCTTCTCTATTTGTGGCTCTGTCAGCCAGGCCATTTCCTTTTCCGGTTGGTCAAATTCACGAATATTTTTAAGCGGGTTGGGGTAGGTGATCTCACCGAGACGTTCCAGCTCATTGAATAGCGCCCGCAAAAAAGCATGCTCACAGTTGATTGTCCCGGGTGAAACTTTTAAGGATTTAGCGCTGGTTTTATAACCATTCTCGATTAACCCCTGAAGTCTCCGGTCACGGTAGTGGGCCCAGTCCTTCGGGGTAATATTGGCAGCGACAGGATCGCCCATGCCTTTGCAAATAATATTGAGCTTACCGAGCCTGCCTTTGCGGTCATTCAGCGAACAACCATGCAATTTATACCAGAGATCTACCAGTTCACTAAGACGACGGTTATCTTCTTTTTCAGCGAGCCAAGGTTTGGCTTTGGTCTCTTCCTGCGTGTACTGTTCGAATGCAATGGCCTCCGCGCGCGTTTTAAACTGACGCCTGACGCGCTTCCCTTCACGGCCGTTGAGATAGCATTCACAAAGCCACTTGCCTGTCTTGAGTTTCCTTATTGCCATAATCAATCTCACGTTCTGAAACGCGAAGTAAATTACTGTATATAAAAACAGTATTCAATGTTTGTTTAAAATCTATCAAACATAAAAAAACCTGCCGGAGCAGGTTAGTATTGAATCGGTAGGCCGGGGAGGGGAGAGCAGTATCAGTGCAGCAGAGAAGGCTGGTTTTGGTATTGGCTGTGCAGGCTGACTTTATTAACTACGCCTGGCGATACGATCACGCTTGCTACGGTTTCGTGCGTCTTGAACGTACAGCTGCAGTTGATGTTCTGACACTGGTGATAGCGTTCTTTGGTCTCACGCGATATGTATCGGCTGCTTTTGGCGTGAGCAGCAGTCTGGCAAAGCGGGCAATGCATCATGGTGAACCTACCTTAAACAAGCGAAACAGAGACGATGTTTGCATTTTAATAACTAAACTTGCTTTTGCAAACTAAAGTTTGCTTTGTTTAATTTAAATCTCTTTGCTGTCGTCGGATTCCGCCTCATATTCCACATCAGACAGTAACACCTCAAGTTCCAGCGTGGTTGTATACCCGTTGCCGCTCAAACTGTGCGTTACCTTACTGATAAGCCACGGCTGCGCATCGATCACGGATTTAAAGCCGCTTACCCTGACCGGCGTCTCCGGGAACAGGTCAGCCCGGCCCATCGCCAGCGTCAGCGAAAACTCCGCAACGCCGCGCTGCAGCTTTTCCCACTTCGCCTTTGCTGCGCGCATGGCGGCCGCCCTGGTGGCGTAAACCGTGGTCAGCGCAAAAACATTATCTTCACTGCCTGCCAGGTATTCCCCTTCGCGGGCCTCCGGCTCCTTTGCCGTGGTGACTTTCTTTTTCTTCGCAGCGGGGTGCTCCAGCGCGCGCAGCTGCTTCTCTTTGGGCTTGCGCTGCAGTTTGACCTTTTTCGGCTTCGGGTCTCTGGTGTGCAGCCAGCTCGCCGTCACGCCGGTATAGGCGCCGCGATCGGCGATGCTGAAGCTGTGCCGGTCGCCGTCCTGGCGCGTCAGGGTCAGCTGCGGGATGGGTTTTCCGCTGACGGTCACGCCGGTGCCGGGGCGCATAAACAGCAGGCGCCCCGCCTTGATGGCCGCCACCGCGCCATGCAGCGAGGCCAGCCGCGTCAGAAATCTGGCGTCCGTCTCCTGCGTCTGGTCGATATGGCGCACCGTGATATCGCTAAACTCGGCGGCGATCGCGGGCGTCAGCTTGTTGCGCTCTGCTATCTGCTTCACCACGGCGCCCAGGGTGGTATCGTGCCAGGACTCCTCGCGGCGCGAATTCAGGGTGCCGCGAAAGTCCGCGCTGCGGGCGCGAATGGTCAGCGTGTCCGGCGCGCCGTGATGCTCCACCTCATCCACGGTAAACTCGCCTTTCCCGGTGAGCGGCTGACCCGCCCAGCCGAGAAACAGCTCTACCACCGCGCCGCGTACCGGCAGCGCCAGCTGACCGTCGGCATCGTCCAGCTCAATGTCCAGCTGGTCAGCCTCAAAGCCGCGATTGTCGGTAAGCGTCAGTGACAGCAGCCGGTCGCGCAGGTTCGCGGTTACGTCCTTTGCGTTAACCGTCAGCCTGAAATCCGGCGAAAGGCGGGCACCTGCCTGTACCGGCAGGCTGCTGATACCCGTCATGATAAAAGCCCTCCTGCAGAAGAAATCACGCTGCCGGCCGCTGATTTAATGCTGTCCACGGCCGACGACAGCTGGCCCGGCAGGTTACCCGCGCCGCTTATCAGCCCCTCCGCCTGCTTTTTCAGATCGCCGAACATCGCCGTCAGGGACTCATCAACGCGCAGCAGGCTCAGGTTAAAGGTAATTTTCCGGGCGCTGCCGTCGCTGTAAAACTCGCTGTGCGAGTCCGCGAGGCTCTGCGTCACGTACATGCCGTAAATGGTGCCGTTACCGCCTATCAGCGGCCACGCCCGGCCTTCGTCGGCCATCACTTTCAGGGTCAGCAGCGACACCGCGCCGCCGGTGATTTCCGGGCGCAGCTCGCCGCTGAGGGTAATTTTCTCATCCCCCGGCCCGATAAACTGCGCCGCCGCCCGCTGTCCGATGCGGCTGTTTGTCGGCCAGCGGTAGTCAACATTGCGCTGCAGTTCGTCATAAGGCAGCGTCTGCAGCATGAACGGCAGCATGCCGTAAATCATCATCATGGTTTAATCCTCCCAGCCCATTTTGCTGCGCTGCTGCGCCTGGCGGTTTCGCTGTTCGCGCGCCTGATGCTGTGCCATCAGCGCCAGCGCGTCGTCTTTGGTCATGCCCGGATGCATGTGGATATCGTACTGGTAGCTGTTCTGGCTCTGGTCGGTGTAGCCGGCCTTTGCTGCCGGTGCCACGACCGGCTGATACGGCGCGCCGGTGTCGCCCAGCAGGTACGGCAGCCCGTTCGGCGCCACGGCATCATGCTGCTCATGCTCCGGCACCTTGTCTTTCAGGCCGTCGGATTTCTTGTCGATAACGCCGAGCTTATCCAGCACCCAGTCGATCCCGCCCCTGAGCTGGTCAAGCGCGTGCGAAGGTATTTTCAGCGCCTCGGCCAGCATATTGCCGAATTTCTTACCCATATCGCCGGCGGAGGCCAGCTCCGCCTGCGTCGATTTCACCGGCTCCAGCAGCTTACCGAACCAGTCCCACAGCGCTTTTACCTTGTCGGTAAACCAGTCAAACACCGGCTTCAGCGAGCCGAAGGAGTCGCTTACCGGCCCCATCGCTGCGGTAAAGCCGTCGGCCACGCCCGTAATAAACGCCTTGATGGGCTCCCAGTACTTACGGATCAGCAGCGCGCCGGCCACGATGGCCGCAACCACGCCGACAATCGGCCACGTCAGCCCGCCGATAACCGTCATGATGGCGGTGCCCGCCGCGCTGAAGATGGTGCCGAGCATGCCGGCGCCGGCCATGATGGCGTTCACGCCGGTGATAACCGGCCAGGCAATCAGCCCGATGGCGCCCAGCGCGCCGACAAACAGCAGGCCCGCCGTGGCGACCTTTGTAATGCCGCCGGCCAGCTCCGGGTTATCCTGCACCCACTTATCCACGGTCAGCAGAAACTTTGTAGTGTCCTGGGTGAGCCTGCGCAGGCTGCCGTAGAGCTGGTCGTAAAGGTCGGTGCCGATCGCTTCGTACGCTGACTGAAACTCCTTAAAGTCGCCGCCGAGGTTGTCCTGCTGCACCTTCACCAGTGCCGACGTGCTGCCGTCCGATTTCTGAAACGTGCCGGTCAGCTTGTCCAGCATGCCGCTCGATGCCGCCTTCATCAGCGTCACTGCCGAGGAGGCCGCCTCCTCGCCGAAGATGGTTTTCAGATATTCCGCCTGCTGCGCGGAGCCGAGCCGGTTTTTCTCAAAGGATTTCTGCATCTCTTTGAGAATGGTAAAGAATGGTCGCATGTTGCCTTTGCTGTCGGCAGTTTTAACGCCCAGTTCTTTAATCGCTTTGGCCGCTTCGCCGGTCGGTGCCTGCACGCGCAGCAGCATGGCACGCACGCCCGTCCCGGCCATGCTGCCGGTGGTGCCTTCCTGCGCCAGCGCGCCAATCATCGCCGTGGTCTGCTCCAGGCTTACGCCGGCGTTTTTCGCCACGGGCGCGATGTAGGTCAGCGCATCGCTGAGGCCGTCAAAATCCGCGGCGGTCTTGTTGAGCGTGGCGGAAATCACGTCGCCCAGGTGCGCAACCTGGCTGTTGGCGAGACCAAAGGCGTTTTTGGTACTCATCAGCAGCTGCGCGCTTTCTTCCATCGTGCGGTTGTTGGCAAGCGACATATCCAGCGTTACCGGCGTGGCGGCTTTAATGTCATCGGCGCTGCCGCCGGATTTGGCGATGATAATCTGCGCCTGGGCGGCATCGTTGGCCGAGGCGGCCGTGTTGTCGCCGATGCTGCGCGCCTGCGCCCTCAGCGACTGAAAATCCGCTGAGTTCCTGTCCAGTCCCGTCACCGCCTGCAGCGTGGAGTTCGCCAGCGCGAAGTCATAGCCGGGGCGCAGCACGGACGTCGCCGCCACGGCGCCCACGGTGGCGGCACCCAGCGCGGCGGCACCCGTATTACGCACTTTACCGGACAGCTCCTGCCCCCGGCGGTAGCGTTCAGTGGTCTGGTTCAGCCGTTCCTGCTGCTGGCTCAGGCGCTGCAGCTCCATTTTCTGGCGGCTCAGGCTGACGGTGGCCTGCGCCGACGCGCTTTTCAGACGCTGCTGCTCACTGCTCAGGTTTTTGGTGGAGATGCCGGACGCATTGAGCGCCTCGCGCTGCTGCTGCACAGACAGGCGCAGGCTGTTGGTTTTGCTCTGCAGCTGCCCTGCCTCCTGGCGGGCCTTTTCCAGCGCGCGGGCCTGCGCCGTGGTGGGCTTTTCGGTGTTGCGAAACTGTATGGCCAGCGCGGCTACTTCGTCTTTCGTCTCTTTGAGCTTGCGCTCGGTAACGGCCAGCTGGCCGCTGGCTTTACGGAAGCCGTCGATTTTGGCCGCCTGCGCATCCAGCTCTTTAATGCTGGTCTGCGTCTCGCGGATGTTGCCGGCAAGCTTCTGCGTTTCGTTGCGTATTGACTTAAACGGGCGCGTCGCCTGGTCTACCGCCTTCAGCAGCACCTGCAGTTTGAGGTTATTACTCATCGGGAGTCACTCCGCTGCGGATCAGAGCCTTGTGCCGCCAGTCGAGCAGCTCGGCCAGCGGCATGTCGTACATTTCAGACGGGGGCCAGTGGAAGATGGCCGCAACGTCGGCCATCAGGTCATTCACGGTCAGGCTTCGGGGCCAGTCGGGGCGGCCGACTTCGAGGACAAAAAACCGATCACTTTTCCGCCCAGCGCAATCAGGTCAACCGGATCGAGGTTCAGGCATTCCGCTTTCGTCAGCGACGGCACGGTGATGCGCGGCAGCACGGTCAGCAGGGCGTCAACGTCGGAGCCACACAGGTCAGCCAGGCGTACGCCACGCAGCGCGCCGGCGTTGGGCTTAATCATTTCCACCTGGCTGATTTCGGTGTCGCCACGCTTCAGGGGGGTTTCCAGTTCAATCATATTCTCGTTCTGTTCCATTTTTCTTTACTCGCAACAGTCAGGTTAATACAGGGCCGACGCCTGGTGCCGGCGTCCGGGTTAAATCAGGCCGAGGTTTTTACGGCGCTGCTCTAGCAGGTCGGTGCCGTCCACTTTCTCGATCATGTTGATGGTATCGATTTCCATCAGCTCGCGGCCGTCCCACGTCAGACGGAAATAGGTGTTTTTGGTGGTGATTTTGGTTTCGGTGTCTTCGCCCTGTTTGGCCTCACCGAAATCAAACGCCTGGTGGCGGCCGCGCACCTCAATCTCAACCGCGATTTCCTCGCCGGTATCGTCACGCTGGTAGGAGCCGGCAAAGCGCAGTGGTACGGCCGCGCTGGCGCCCCACTGTTTCAGTACCAGATCGTCTATGCCGCCAATCGTCCACTCCATATCCAGCGCATCGTCGTCCAGCCCGTTGTCCACGAACGCGGCGCCGTTCATGCCGCCGCCGCGGTAGGCGTCCAGTTTGCGTGACAGCTTCGGCAGGGTGACGGCGGTCACCACGCCCTGATAGCTGTTTGAATCGTTGAAAAGGTTCAGCCCTTTCAGTTTGCGGGGTAGTGCCATTTATCCGGCTCCTCAGCTGTTAACGGATGCGGCGAAGGTCGCCAGATAGCTGTCGGTGATGCGCTGGCGCAGGGTTAAATCTTCCAGCGGCGGCACCGGCGTGTAGTCGTAGTCGATAAAGAGCTTGCCCGCCTTCAGGGTGTCTTTATCGTTGGCGGTATCGTCATACCAGCATGACGCGCCGAGCAGGTAGCCAGCGCTGACCAGCTCGCGGAATTTGGCGTTGATGCCCGCGATAATGTCGCGCACCAGTACCGGCGTCAGCGGCTTGTCGTTGGCCCACATATGCGCCTCGGCCATCGTGTCGGCAATCACCTGGGCGGTGCGGGTGTAGTTTTCAAAGGCGAACAGCGGATCGTCGCTGCAGGTGCGGTTGCCCCAGAAGCGGAAGCCGTCCTTGCGGATAAGCGTGGTGACGCACGCCTCGTTGAGCAGGTCGGCATCGGTGCCGGTCTGCTGCAAATCCCAGAAGACCGAGGCGGAAATGCCGGTCACGCCGTTGATGCCGACGTTCGACAGGGTTTTGTGCCAGCCGGTTTCGGTGTCAATTTTTGCACGCAGACCCAGCGCGCGGGCGGTGGCATAGGCGGTTTCCGACTGGTTGGCGGTGGTGTTCCAGGCGATAAAGTCCGGCCAGATAACCATCAGCTCGCGCTGGCTGAAGTTCTCGCGGTACGCCATCGCCTCGGAAATGGTCTTGCAGCCCCACGCCGAGACGTAGGCAAAGGCGCGCAGCTGCTGAGCAATGCCGGCAAGCGCGGTTGCGACCTCCAGTGCATCGAGGCCCGGCACGCCGAGGATGCGCGGCTTGACGCCGAGCTGCGTCTGCGCGCTCAGCAGCGCCTTCATGCCGGTATAACGGCCGTTTTCGTCGGTGGTGCCGATAATGTTCGAGGTGGTTTCCGCCGGCGTGGCGCCTTCCGCCACGCGCACCACGACGGTGACGGGTTTCGCCTGGTCGGCGATCGCCTGCAGCGCGACGGCCAGCGTGCCTTTTTTACCGGCCTTGCCGACCGCCGACAGGACGTTGGTGATCAGCACCGGTTCATTGAGCGGAAAGGCGGCGGCATCGGCATCTTCTGCCGTGCAGACCATCCCCACGATTGCCGTGGATACGGTTGAAATGGTGCGCGTGCCGTCGTTGATTTCGACGACGCGGACACCGTGATGATAATCAGACATCTGATGCACTCCGTGTTATGGGTGCGCTCAGATTGTCAGCTCAGGCGTGCCGGTGCATGCCTTCAGGGTTCGCTGGTCGGTGACCGGACAGAATCACGCAGGCACTGCTGCTTTTCTGCGGGAATGTAGCGATAAAGCGTCTTTACGGACACCTCCAGCACCAGGGCAACCTGATGCAGCGTGGCGCCGTTCGCCAGCATTCTTTCAGCCCGGCCGACAACTTCAGGCGTCATTATTCGCCGACGGCCACCGATACGGCCCTTTTCCCGCGCGGCCGCCAGACCTGCGCGGGTGCGCTCCACAATCAGCTCGCGCTCCATTTCAGCGAGCGCCCCCATAACATGAAAGAAAAAGCGGCCCATTGGCGTACTGGTATCAATGCTGTCGGTCAGGCTGCGGAAGTTTATTCCTTTTTCGCGCAGTTCCTCAGTCAGCATGACGAGATGGCGCATACTCCGGCCAAGCCGATCCAGTTTCCACACCACCAGTGTGTCGCCCTCCTGCAGACAGCGCAGTGCTTTTTTCAGTCCCGGCCTGTCTGACTTTTTCCCGCTTATTCTGTCTTCAAAAATCAGTTCACAATTTGCGCTCTGCAGCGCGTTACGCTGCAAATCAGTGTTCTGGTCATTTGTTGACACCCTGATGTAGCCAATCAGCACAGTAAACCTCGCATAAATGGCGTGGAGTGTGCCAGCCTGGCGCTTTTCAGTGCCAGGAATTTCTTTCGGTTTTGGGTTGGTTTGGGCGAGGCGGCAAAAAGGGATGTTGGTACAGGACTGAATCAAATCCCGGATATGAGCAGCTTTGGCGGAAAGAGAGGCGGTGCATGGTATAAACAACACCCGTCCGGCCTGATAGAGGTGGGCGGTTCAGTTGGTGTAAATGGTTCGGCCCAGACGCAAAAAATTACGGTTAATTATCCTATCCCGTTTCCGAGTATTTGCCTGGGTATCTGGTTTTCATTTCAGA
>NZ_JANION010000018.1:0-3487 GCF_024610815.1 Mixta sp. | reverse complement strand
GCTTTTCGTCAATGATAAACCTGACGTGGCAAAGTAAAGACTTTATCGTTTTCCTGATAATGATGCCGCTATTAATAACATTCTTAAACCGCACGGCCGGGCTGTTGATATGGACCTGTTTCGCCATATTTTACGCCTACTACTTCAGGACATACTGGTTTTTGTTCCTGCTGGAGTTTTACGGCCTGCTGTTGATGTCGCGCTATGTGCATAAAGGAAAATGGATATTTGTCCTCTGCCTGCTTTCGCTGCTGGTGTTGGCGTTTGGTTTCCAGTACGGCTTAGGCATTGATGTCGACAACTTCCGCAACGAGGTGAACGAGCACCGTCTGGATGATACCGGCGACGGCAGCAATACGCTGATTCGTCCGTGGTTCCCGGCGGGCAATCCGCTGTTTGGCTGGCTGAACGTGAGTCTGACCTGGGTAACGTTCTTCTTTCCGTTCCCGCTGATATTGATGCTGTCGCCTTATTATTTGGTGATTTCGACCTTTATTATTCTGATGTTCAGAAGAATATGGCAGACGATGCATGCGGCGCTACAGGACAGAACCTATCCGCTGGTGGTCTTGTTTTCATTAATTATTATTTCCTATACGGTTATTCAGAGCCTGTTTGAACCGGATTATGGTAGTTATTTACGCCATCTGTCGCCGTTCTATCCGTTAATGTTTTATGTCTATTTGAGTTTTGGAAAATTTAAAAAGGAAGAGTAAATGAAAATCCTCCATGCTGCTGAGACAATAAAAGGTGGCGTCGCCACCGTTTTAAAGCAACTCGTCGCGGCACAACAGGATGATAAAGGCGCTTATCGCATTCAGTGCCTGATCCCGGAGGATCAGGCAGGTGAACTGGATACGGCGCATGAAGAAAACGTGGTGAAATGGGAACGTAAAGGGCGCTCCGTTGGGGCGTTAATCTCTTTCGCCGTCGCGTTCTGCCGCACGGTAATGAAATTCAAGCCTGACGTGGTGCATCTTCACAGCTCCTTCGCCGGAGTAATTGGCCGCGCCTGCCTGTTGCTGCTGTGGCCCTTTGTCCGGCCTAAAGTGGTTTACTGCCCGCACGCATTCAGCTTCTTGATGCAGACCAGCAACGGCAAGAAAAAGATCTATTCGCTGATCGAAAAAGCCCTGCTGCCCATGACCGATGCGATTATCTGCGTCAGCCAGTATGAGGCTGACCAGGCAAAGGCACACGGCATCAGCGCCGACAAGCTTTTCGTCATTCATAACGGCGTCGCCGAACGGCATGTCGTCCGGCCCGATCGTCTCGCCGACCCGCGCATCAACGTGCTGTTCGTCGGGCGTTTCGATTACCAGAAAGGTTATGACGTCCTGCTGGAGGCGATGAAGCGCAATCAGAATCCGAACCTGCATCTAACGCTGATTGGCGACAGTGTCCACAGTTCGGAAGCGATTGAAAAGCTGCCCGGCGCGGAATATACCGGCTGGCTGAAGGCAAGCCAGATGGAGCCTTATTTTATCGCAGCGGACGTGCTGGTCATTCCAAGCCGTTGGGAAGGCTTCGCCATGGTGCCGCTGGAGGCGATGAGCTATTCACTGCCGATAATCGCCAGCGACGCCACTTCGCTGCCGGAAGTCGTCATAAATAACGAAACGGGATATCTGTTTAAAAACGGCGACGCTAATTCCTTACTCTCTGTGTTTAATCGCTTGGATAAATCTGATTTAAGTGAAATGGGGCGGAAAGGGAATCAATTATACATAGAGAACTTTACTTCTCAGGCTATGATAGCCAAAACGCATGGTTTATATGCCGACATAATCAAACGTTGAACACCAAATTAACTATAGCGAGGTCTAAGACATGTCTTCAATCATGCATGAATTAGGCAGGGAAGATAATAAAATGATAACGGCTAGTGGATTTCGCACACGTACCAACGCGTCGATTATTTCCATCATACAGCGTTTTTCTGACATTTTTGTTATGTTTATGGGGCTCTATATTTTAGCCCGCATTGAATCACAGTCTTTTACTTCTTCCTGGTGGCTGCTTTCGCTCACTGCGTTGGCGCTGTTCCAGATGATTGGCGGTATCACAGACTTTTATCGGTCGTGGCGCGGCGTCAGCTTCGCCAGTGAATTACAGCTGATTTTACAAAACTGGGCGCTGAGCATTCTGATCACCGCTGGCGTGATGTCGTTCGTCAGCGAACTGGAGCTGAACTTCAAGGCTTACCTGTTATGGTTCGGTATTGTCGCCGTTGGGTTTATCGCTTGTCGCTCGGCCATTCGCTTCTTTGCCCGTATTATTCGCAAGCTGGGTTACAACACGCGCAACGTTGCGATTGTCGGCAATATGCCGATTGGCGTTTCACTTGCTAATAGTTTCATTAACGCCCCCTGGATGGGGTTAAACGTTGTCGGGCTCTATTCTGACGTTGCTAATGAATCTCGTGGTAATGCGGGAAGCATCAATTACTGTGGCAACCTTGACCAGCTGCTGGCCGATGCCCGCGAAGGGAAGCTGGATAAAATCTATATCGCCATGGCGATGTCGGAAGAGACGGCTATCCGCGATCTGGTGGTAAAACTGTCGGACACCACCTGCTCGGTGATGCTGATCCCGGATATCTTTACCTTTAACATTTTGCAGTCGCGCACCGAAGAGATTAACGGCGTGCCGGTGGTGCCGCTGTTTGAAACGCCGATGAACGGCATCAACATGGTGCTGAAGCGCATCGAAGATATCGTTGTTTCTTCCTGCATTCTGCTGTTCATCTCGCCGGCGCTGCTGACCATCGCCGCGCTGGTGAAATTCACCTCGCCAGGCCCGGTGATTTTCCGTCAGGTGCGCTACGGCATGGACGGCAAGCCGATCAAGGTATGGAAGTTCCGCTCGATGTCGGTAATGGAGAACGGCGACACCGTGACCCAGGCGACGAAAGGGGACGCGCGCATCACGCCCATTGGCCGCATTCTGCGCTCTACCTCGCTGGATGAGCTGCCGCAGTTCATCAACGTGCTGAAAGGCGATATGTCCATTGTCGGACCGCGCCCGCACGCTGTCGCGCATAATGAACAGTACCGCTCGATTATTCAGGGCTACATGCTGCGCCATAAAGTGAAGCCTGGCATCACCGGCTGGGCGCAAATCAACGGCTGGCGCGGTGAAACCGACACGCTGGAAAAAATGGAAAAACGTATCGAGTTTGACCTGCAATATATCCGCGACTGGAGCATTATGCTGGACCTGAGGATTATTTTCCTGACCATTTTTAAAGGATTTATCAGTAAAACCGCGTACTGATTTTTGAATGATAACGACAGGGTTGTCTGGCATATTTTATTTAGCAGGGCAATGGTTGAACCGGCGTAGCGTTGTATAACGTGCGGCTGTCTTGCCCTGCTTTTCCATTTTTAAATGGACGATTTCTTTTACTGTATTTTCTAAGGAGAGCGCCTGGTCAGGGTTGACGGTGTTTCTCCTTTTTTAAGTAAACAGGAATCAAGAACAGAGG
>NZ_JANION010000062.1:0-2353 GCF_024610815.1 Mixta sp. | reverse complement strand
GTTTATAACAGCATGAGTATGCCTGCTGCTTATCATGCTCCTGAAGTTGAATATAAAGCTGTGAGAGAAAACGCGTTGCTGGTTGACTATTCGCATATGGCTATAGTTAGCGTAACTGGCGAGGATGCCTGGGCGCTTGTTAACCAGATGGCCTCTGCCGATGTTTCCGCCATCCGCGATGAACAGGGAATATATTCTCTGATCCTTAATGACGACGGGACTATCCGTGGCGATGCTTACTTTCTTTGCACGGATGAGGGATATTATATTCTTTCCGAAGATCTGACCGCTGACGAGATTATAACTAGTCTCAATACGATTCTGGAAAATGCTGAGGAGTTAGATATTCAGGAGCGGCCTGAAATCAGCGCTCTGAATGAGGCCGATTGGGGCGCTATATTACTGGAAGGACCCTATTCCTGGGAGGTGCTGGCGGAAATTTACGGATTCGATATTATCGGTCTGCCTTACCATGAATTTATGCCCACGGATGATGGTTTGAACGTTTTCCGCTGCGGTAAGCATGGCGAGTTCGCCTACTTGATGCTTGGCGAGCAGAGGGCGCTGGCTGAACTCTGGATGCGCTTACTGGAAGTAGGAGAGAAGTACCTGCTTAAAACCGGCGGCCTTGAGTATCAAAAGATAGTGCGAATTGAAAATCCCGTGTGGGACGCATCAATTTATGCAGCCTGTTCGTATAATCCGGTTGAGCTTCAGTTGCAGTGGGCTGTTCAGTACGATAAAGAAAATTTTACCGGAAAAACGGCTGTCGAAACCCTTTCCCGCAACGGTGCGGAACGTAAATTAACCGGTATTATTCCCGTCACAACGTGCGAAAGTATCCAGGCTGGGGACAATGTGCTGGTCGGCGAAGAGGTTGTCGGTTCGGTCATTACCAGCATATTTTCGCCCGCGCGCCGCTCTGTTATCGCACTGGCTATGATTGATAAAGATTATGCCTATTCAGATATCGCCGGTTTTACCCTCAGTACCGCGCATGGCGACGTTGCTGCAATGACGCAGGGGTTACCGTTCCTTTATAATTTTAGTATGTTGGTTAATCCGGCTGAACACAGCTTTATCGACCCGGCAAAATTGCGCAGCGCGCTGTAGTTTTATTTCAGCGAAAAATTAAATAATGCGGGTCTGAAAAAAATGAGTAAAAAAGTGTTATCTCAGACCCGTTTTTTTCATGATGGCGAATATTCACAGGCAAGAATAGCGCTGTCAATATCAGGGATAGATTATGAAAATAACCAGGAAAAGAGTTGTTATTACCGGTATGGGGATCTTGTCATCGCTGGCTGATAATATTGTTGATTTCAGAGAGGCGCTATTCAATAAACAGTGCGGTATTAGCGACAGCAAACGGTTTGCCGCATGGTTTGATAACGCGCGCGCTGCTGAAGTAGCGCAGCAGCTTGATTACTCCGAACTTTCGGACGATCTCGTTAAGTCACTCGATAATGCTGCGCTCTGGGCATATAAAGTCGGTAAGGATGCACTGACTCAGGCCGGACTGGTTAATAATAAAGCGTGTCTTAACGAAACCGGGCTGATTATCGGGGTTTCCTCTGCCGGTACCGAGGCTTTTCTGCCGCTATTTGAGCAGCGCATTCAGGATTTCTCTCTCAAAAAAGCGGTCTGTTCCGGTGGGTTTGCCTCCTGCTGTTCCAGCGTCTCTACCTTGTTGGGCTTGCAAGGCGGAATGGAGCTGGTTGCAACCGCCTGCACTGCCAGTCCGAACGCCATCGGCATCGCCTATGACTACATCCAGAACGGCAAAGGGAAAACTATGCTGGCGGTGGGAACCGAGCCGATTTATCTGCCTACGTTCGCCGGTTTTTATGTTCTGAACGTCATGCATTCCGATGCCTGCACCCCTTTTTCCGGCACGCCGGGCATGTCAATAGGAGAAGGGGCGGGAGCGCTGGTTCTTGAAGAGTATGAACATGCCGTGGCGCGCGGCGCCACCATCTATGGTGAGATTCTTTCCTATGCTACCTCTTGTGACGCCTATCATGAAACCGGGCCAGATCCGCGCGCTGGCGGTGCAACCCAGGTGATGTTGAAAGCCATGGAGAATGCAGGCATCACGCCCGACTGCGTTGACTATGTAAATGTGCATGGCACCGGAACGGAAGCGAACGACAGAATCGAAACGATGGCGATGAAAAAGGTTTTCCCCCATGCGGCGGACCTGCCGGTAAGCTCGACCAAATCTTATTTTGGCCACAATATCGGCGCGGCAGGTATTGTGGAATTAATTGCCTGTCTGGTGACGCTGCCGCAGAAAAAGGTTCTGCCGACGCTGAATTTTACTCTGCCACGTCCTAACTGCGATCTCGATTAT
>NZ_JANION010000061.1:0-8443 GCF_024610815.1 Mixta sp. | reverse complement strand
CTTTATATCTGGTCGCATATGACGGTAACTAACCGTTTTTAGGTAATGTTTCATTGCCTGGTTATTGGGCTGATTCAGCTCTGGTGCGCGCCAATCCTCCCTTTCAGGTTTTGAAAGGATAAATAAAGCTGTGCAATTCATCCCGGCTGCGGCCGCAGGGTGCGTCTGTCCACGGCAATTTTTCATCTGGCGCCACAGGAGATTTATTATGGCCAACACCACCGATCGTCAGCGGCTCGCCGCTGCGCTTCCTTTTTCTGACGCTACCCTGGTGACCCGTCTCGCGGCTGAAACGGATACCGCCTCGTCGCACGCGGCGACGACATCCTTATCCAGCTATCAACAGGATGACGCCCCGACGCGCGCGGCGGCGGCAGCGGACGAGACGATCACCATCAACCCGATCTCCATCGATAACACCATCGGCTATTACGAGCATGGCAACGCCACCGTGGTGTCCGGCTATGTGCGCCAGGGTAATCCAGGCGACACCGTTACCGTCACCCTGCACGGCAAAAGCTACAGCGGCACGCTGGGCAATGATGCGATGTGGTACGTTACCGTGCCGGAAAGCGATATCGCGCAAATCCCCAACGGCAAAGTGACCGTTAACGCCTCTCATATCGACAGTACGGGCGTGGCGCACGAGGCCACCAGCCAGATTAACCTGTTGGCGGGCACCGCAAGTCCGTCAGTGCCGACGCTGTTTCTTAACAAGGTGACCGGCGACGATGTGCTGAGCGCCGTCGAACGCGGCGGCGATCTGCTGATTTCCGGCTGGGGCCGCAATATCGGCGAAGGGTATGAGGTCACGGTAACGCTGAACGGCCATCAGTATCACGCCACCACCACCAAAGACAGCCGCTGGACCATCAGCGTGCCGCAGGAAGATGTGCAGGCGCTGCCGGAAGGAAAGATCACGCTGCTGGCTTCGCTCGGCCATGAGGCGCGCGTCGCAGAGGTGGCGAAAACCCTGACGCTGAATAACGAGGGCGCGGGCAAGGCGTCGCCGTCGCTGGAGATTGATACCGTATCCGCAGATGACACCATTAGCCTCTATGAAATCGGCGCCACGACTTTCCTTACCGGCCATGCCAGCAACATTCCGGCAGGCAGTCGCATTAAGCTGACCATTGCGGATAAAGTCTTTTATGGCGAAGTGACCAGCGACGGCGTCTGGAGCGTCAAAGTCGGACAGCTGTATAACGCCAAAAACGCCAATTCCACCCATGCGGTCGTCAGCTGGCAGGACAGCGACGGCAATGAGGTGGCCGCCAGTCGTGAAATCCATCTGGTGCCTTCAAGCTACCCTTATAAATATCCGATGGCGTTTCAGATCGATACCATCAGCGTTGACGGCAAGGTCGATGCGCAGGAAGGGCGCAGCGATCTGATTATCACCGGCTCGAAATTCTCCGGTGAAAACCTTGGCTTCGGCGAGACGGTTTACGTCACGCTTAACGGCAAAACCTATACCGGCGTGGTGGAAGGCGGCAATTATGATAACCACTGGCAGATTACCGTGCCCGCCAGCGATGTACAGGCGCTGCCGCCCGGCAGCTATACGGTGATCGCCTCGATTAACGCCACGCTGAACACGGGCGAAAGCGTGAACAGCACCCAGACCAAGACTTTTACCGTACTGGACCCCGATCTGGCGTTTAATCCGATCTCAGTCAACAACGCCATCACGAATAATGAGCACGGCAACGCTACGGTCATTTCCGGCTACGCGTATCAGGGAACGCCAGGCGACACCGTGTTGATCACCCTGCATGGAAAAACCTACAGCGGTACGCTGGGTAACGACGGTATGTGGGCCGTCACCGTGCCGGAAAGCGATATCGCCGCCATTCCCGGCGGCAAAGTGACGGTCACCGCCGATCATACCGACAGCGCGGGCGTGGATCATCACGTCAGCACCCAGTTTACGTTAACCAACAGCAGCAATAAGGTACCGACGCTGGCGGTGAATAAAGTCACCGGCGATGACGTGCTGAGCGCCGTCGAGCGCGGCGGCGAACTGCTGATTTCCGGCTGGGGCCGCTATATCGACAGCGGACATGAGGTGCAGGTGATGCTGAACGGCCACACCTACAGCACCAAAACCACCACCGACAGCCGCTGGGTGATTACCGTGCCGAAGGAAAATGTACAGGCGCTGCCGGACGGCCAGATTACGCTGATCGCCACCGCGTTCTACGGTGGGGCGAAGGAAGTGGCGCAGGTGGCGAAAACCCTGACGCTGAACCATAACGGCGAAGGCAACGAAACGCCGGTGTTAACCATCGATACGATTTCCGGCGACAACAACGTGGATGATGGTGAAATCGCGGCGCCTTTCTATATTACCGGGCAGGCTACCGGCATTCCGGCGGACAGTACGGTGAAATTGACCGCCGGGGACAAGGTGTTTTTCGGCACCGTTACCAGCGAGGGCGTCTGGAGCGTCAATGTTCCCGATCTGTTTAGCGTCAAAAACGGCACCACGACCCATATTACCATCAGCTACCAGGATCAGGACGGCAATCAGTTTGCCGCTACGCGCGTGATTAAAACGGCGGCGGGCAGCTATCCCTATCATTATCCCATGATGTTTGAATTTGATCCGATCAGCGGCGACAACCATCTCAGCGGCGCGGAAAAGCATAGCGATCTGATTATCAGTTCCTCCCGCTCCTCCGGCGAGGGTCTGGGCATTGGCTCAACGGTGTACGTTACGCTGAACGGCAAAACCTACACCTCTGTCGTTGAGGCGGGCGAAGATGGGCAGGGCTACGATAACCACTGGCAGGTCACCGTGCCCGCCAGCGATGTGGAGGCGCTCGGGCCCGGCAGCTATACCGTCGTCGCCACGATGAGCGACTGGCTGAGCTGGAGCGGCTCGAATGTGACCCAGGTGCAGGCGAAGATTATTACCGTGGATGCCGATGGCGCGATGACCTTTAGCGATGTTCAGTCGACGCAGAGTCATGACGCCTCCGACGCGCTGGCCATGCACGCGGCAACGTTGACCGCCACGGAAACCGTGGGCGTTGACGATGGCGCCCAGCCGCTGGATACGGCGTCGCTCGGTCTGCACAGCGCCAGCCAGCCCTCGCTTGCCGCGCTGGTGGATCGCTTAACCGCCACCGATGCTGACGCCCAGAGCAGAACAGATACGCAGGCAACCACCGGCGCAGAAACCTCAGGCCATAATGAGGAAACGGCGCTGCCGCCCGCTCCGGCGGATATGTGGCACGGCGTGACCGCTGTCGGCTACAGCACGGCGCAAAGCGAGGATGCCGCTCACCATGCGCCGACCACGGAAAATGCGCTGGCCGAGCTGCTGCAACAGCAGCATTTACAGCCGGTAGTCTGATAATAATGTTTAGTTCGTTTTAATATTCAAGTAATGTTACAAAGTTGTTTTTTTTAATGACTTAGGCGGCCTTGTGCTGCCTTTGTCCTTTAACTGGCGCCTTTATACCAGTTAGTGAGAATGTGATTTATACCGCAAAATAGCTGACGGCAAAATTACGCAACTGATTAATAAAATGAATGGAATTCGGTAATGATTCGTGATGTTATTTTACCGGATATGAGTATCGCACGAGGGAACGGGTCCCGCCTCACGCGTACGAATAATAAAAAGGTTGATCGAGCTGCATGCGTAAACTCCTTGTTTCTCTTTGCCTGAGCGCCGCGTGGGGCTGCGCGGGGCATGTCGCCTGGGCCGTGTCAGAGCCTAAAGCCGAATTTAACTGGCGCGCCGCGCCCACTGAAGAGCAGATCGCCACGCTGACCCTGCGCGACGCCATCCTGCGCGCCTTCGCCCGTAACCCGCAGATCGCGCAGGCCGCCGCGCAGATTAACGTCGGCGAGGCGGAGCTGGACGCGGCGAAAAGCGCCTGGTATCCGCAGATTTCGCTACAGGGCACCGGCGGACGTTCGCATCAGACCGACTCCGCCGGCAGCCTCAACAACAGCGCCTCCGGCGGCGTCACGCTGAGCCAGCTGCTCTACGACTTTGGCCGCACCAGCGGCGCCATCAATGAACAGCATGCGCTGTCGGATGCTTACCGTTTCGCCCTGTTCGACACCATGACCACCGTCGCCGCCGATACGTTGCAGACCTATCTGGAAGTCAAACGCTATCAGGCGCTGGTGGCGTCGGCGCGCAAAAACATCGCCTCGCTGGAGCATGTGCGCGAAATCGCAACGCTACGCGCCGACGCCGGACTGAATTCCCAATCCGACGTGCTGCAGGCGGGCACGCGTCTGGCCGGTATGCGCGCCACGCTGGAGCAGTACCGCGCCCAGCAGCGCTCCGCCCAGGCGCAGCTCACCGTGCTGACCGGCGTGGTTTCCGACAACCTGCCGGAGCTGCCGGAAACGCTGCTGCAACAGCAGATAACGCTGGACAAGATCGCCTATGAAAAGAGCGCGGCGGTGCGCAGCGCGCAGGCGAGACAGGAGGCGGCGCGCGAGCGTATCAACCAGGCGGCGTCGAATCACTGGCCGACAATTAAGGTTGAGGCGGGGCGCACTCGCTATGAAAACGACGCTCGTTCTTACTGGGACGACGAACTGCAGCTGCGGGTAGAGGCGCCCATCTACCAGGGCGGGCTGGTCAACGCCAAAACCCGTTCGGCGGAGGCGGAACGCGAGGCGGCGCAGGCGGAGATTCAGCGCGCCAAGCTCGATATCAACCAGCACGCCTCCACCGCCTACGCCGATATGATCGGCGCGCAGCAGCGCCAGCAGGCAGGCGAAGCGCAGCTGGAAAGCGCGGAGCATACCCGCTCGGTCTACGCTGACGAATACCGGCTCAGCAAACGCAGCCTGAACGACCTGCTCAGCGTCGAGCAGGATGTGTTTCAGGCCGACAGCATGCGCATCAGCGCGCTCTACGACGGCTGGAACGCCACGGTGCGCTATGCCGCGGCGGTAGATAATCTGCTCGACATGATGGGCATCGATCGTGAAAAGAACAGCGGCGATCTGCTTCCTTCATTGCAGTAGGACGCGGGCGATAAAAAATGAATAAGGCAGCTACTATGACAACCTCGACCGAAAACTGGATTGCGGCGATGCTGCGGGTCGCCGCCCGCTTCGGCAAGCCCGCTGACGGAAAAACGCTGCGCCAGCAGATGCGCTGGTTTGAGCATCTGGCGCCGGAACAGCAGCTGGAGCGTCTGGCGGGTCTGCTGGGCCTGCACCTGACCATGACGCCGCGTGAAAAGCTGCGCTGGCGTCAGGAGGTGACGCCGGTGATCCTGCTGCTGGAGAACGGCAGCGTGGCGGTAGTGGAAGGGATCGACGCCGACGGACGCGCGCGCTACTGGCTGAGCGAAGGCGGCGACGTGGTGCGCGAAAGCGAACTGGCCGGGCTGCTGGCGCAGGCGCAGGGGCAGGTGGCGGTGCCCGGCGTGGCGGCGCGCGGCCGCGACGCACGCATCGATGAGTTCGTACGGCCTTACGAACAGCACTGGTTCTGGAAAAACTTTCGCGGCATGGGACGGCGCATCGCAGAGATCTCTCTTGCCTCGGTGGTCGGCAACGTGCTGGCGCTGGCGGGCATCCTGTTCTCGATGCAGATCTACGACCGCGTGATCCCGGCGCAGTCGGAGCCGACGCTTTGGGTGCTGTTCGTCGGCGTGCTGATCGCCGCGGCGGTTGAGTACCTGATCCGGCTAATGCGCACCCAGGTCTCCGATCTGATGGGCAAGCGCATCGATCTGAAAGTCTCGTCGATGCTTTTTGCGCGCGCGATGAATATCCGCAACGAGGCGCGGCCAAAATCGACCGGCTCTTTTATCTCCCAGCTGCGCGAGATCGACCAGGTGCGCGAGCTGCTCACCTCGACCACCGTCGGCGCGGCGGCGGATATCCCTTTTATTATTCTGTTCCTGTTCATTATGGGCTTTATCGGCGGGCCGCTGGTGATTATCCCGCTGCTGGCGATCCCGCTGATCGTCATCCCCGGCCTGCTGGTGCAGATCCCGATGGCGCGGCTGGCGAAAGAGGGGCTGCGCGAAGGCGCGCTGCGCAACGCGGTGCTGGTGGAAACCATCGAGGGCGTCGAAGACATCAAGGCGCTGCAGGCGGAACCCTATTTTCAGCGGCAGTGGGAGCAGACGCACGAGGTCAGCGCCGCCATCGGCATGAAACAGCGCCTGTGGGGCGCGCGGCTCACCGGCTGGGCTTCCTCGGTGCAGCAGCTGACCTACGCCGGAATGCTGGTGTTCGGCACCTATCTGGTGCTGGCGGGCGATATCACCACCGGTACGCTGGTGGCGAGCAGCCTGCTCTCCTCGCGCACCATCGCGCCGCTGATGCAGCTGACAATGATCTTTTCGCGCTGGCAGCACGCCAAAAGCGCCATGACCGGTCTCGACGAGCTGCTGAAAAAGCCGCTCGACCAGCCGGAGGCGGCGGAAATGGCGCACTGTCCGACGCTGACCGGCCATTACGATCTGCGCAACGTGCAGTACACCTATGACGATGAGAATGTCAAAAACGTGCTGAACATCGCGCAGTTGCAGATCAAGCCGGGCGAGCGCATCGCGCTGCTGGGCAAGGTGGGCGCCGGCAAATCGACGCTGCTGAAGCTGCTGGCAGGGCAGGCGAAGGCGTCGCAGGGCAAGGTGATCGTCGACGGCGTCGATATCAGCCGCATCGACCCGGTCGATCTGCGGCGGCAGCTCGGCTGGCTGTCGCAGGATTCGCGGCTCTTTTTCGGCACGCTGCGCCAGAACCTGATGCTGGGCAACCCGCACGCCAGCGAGCAGGAGATGTTGCAGGCGCTGCGCGTCAGCGGGGCGCTGAGCCTGGTGCAGCAGGACGCCGCCAGCCTCGATCGCATTATCAACGAAGGCGGACGCGGGCTGTCGGGCGGACAGCGGCAGATGGTGCTGCTGAGCCGCATGATCCTGCGTCAGCCGCAGGTGGTGCTGCTGGATGAGCCGACCGCCTCGATGGATGAGCAGCTGGAGGAGCATGTGATTCGGCAGATGAAAAGCTGGCTGAGCGGCCGCACGCTGGTGCTGGTCACGCACCGTCCGGCGCTGCTGAAGCTGGTGGACAGGATCGTGGTGATGGATAACGGGCGTATTGTGGCGGACGGCCCGCGCGATGACATACTGCGCGCCGCCGGCGCGGTAAAACCGACGAAAGGAGACGCGGCATGAGCCAGGTGACGGTAGAACGCGAACTGAAAAAGCGCGAACGCAATACGTCGCTGATTATCTGGATCTGCAGCGCGGCGCTGTTGATTTTTCTGGTGTGGGCGCACTTCGCCGTTCTCGATGAGGTGACGGTCGGCACTGGCAAGGTCACGCCTTCGACGCGCGCGCAGGTGATCGAGAGTCTGGACGGCGGCATCGTCAACCAGCTTAACGTGCATGAAGGGGATATTGTCGCCAAAGGACAGATTCTGGCGCGCCTCGATCCGACGCGCTTTCAGTCCAACTTCGGCGAGGCGCAGGCGAAAGTGCGCACGTTGCGCGCTTCGGCGGAGCGGCTGCGCGCCGAGCTGACCGGCGCGCCGTTGCAGTTCAGCGCCGACACCTTACAGGAGCCGGAGCTGGTGGCGCGCGAAACGCAGCTGTTTGAGTCGCGGCGGCGCAACCTGCTGGAAACCGTCAGCAACCTGCAACAGTCGCTGAAGCTGGTACAGGCCGAACTGCGTATGACTGAACCGCTGGTGGCGAAGGGCGCGGCGGGGGAGGTGGAGGTGATCCGCCTGCGTCGTCAGGTCAGCGAGCTGCGCGGCAAAATCGATGAGGCGCGCAATGAATATGCGGTGCGCGCGCGCGAAGAACAGGTGAAAAACAACGCCGAGCTGGACGCGCAGCTGCAGGTGCTGACCGGTAAAGAGGATCAGCTGACGCGCGCCACGCTCTACTCGCCGGTGCGCGGCATCGTTAAGGATATACAGATCACCACGGTCGGCGGCGTGCTGCAACCGGGCGGCAAGCTGATGGAAATTGTGCCGCTGGAAGATCAGCTGCTGATCGAGACGCGCATTAACCCGCGCGATATTGCTTATATCCGTCCCGGTCTGCCGGCGGTGGTGAAGATCACCGCCTATGACGCCTCTATCTATGGCGATCTGCAGGGTGAAGTGGAAACCGTATCACCTGATACGTTGCAGGATGAGGTGAAACGCGATCAGTACTATTATCGCGTCTATGTGCGTACGCAAAAAGCGGAGCTGGTTAATCGCGCCGGACGTAAATTCCCGATTGTGCCAGGCATGGTGGCGAACGTGGAAATTAAAACCGGGCAGAAGTCGGTGATGGATTATTTGATTAAGCCGCTGAATAAAGTGAAAGAGGCAATGCGCGAACGTTAATTCAGGTGATTAACTTTACAAAAAATGACAATATAGCGGGAAATAAAAAAAACCGGACAATCAATGTCCGGCTGAAAATAAGGGTAAAACAGCTCATTCGGGGTG
>NZ_JANION010000044.1:0-4145 GCF_024610815.1 Mixta sp. | reverse complement strand
ATTTATCAATAATCTTAAACTTAAAGACTATTTTTATAACTATAACTGGTCTTGTACGTGTGCTCAAAAAGCGAGCAATGGTTAGTGTGACTTAATAAAAATGAGGGGTAATTGTGCCATTCAGGAATAATCTGGAAGCGTTGTCCGATCTTGCAAATGACCTGCCGCGTTTTGAACAACAGCTAACAAACCTGGCGGAAAAGCTGGGGTTAACACTGGAAAATCTTGAGGCTGACCATATTTCGGTGCGCTGTCATCAAATCACGACGGCGGAGCGTTGGAAGCAAGGATTGATGCAGGTTGGACACCTTTTCTCAGAAAATTTGATTAATGGTCGACCCATTTGTTTATTTGAACTGACGGAGCCGTTACCGGTAGGGCCGTGGCGCATCAACGTGGTGGAGCTGCCCTGGCCGGGCAATAAGCTTTATCGCCATGAAGGCTGGGAGCATGTTGAGATTGTACTGCGCGGCGACCCGGAGACGTTGGGCGCCCGTGCGATGGCGCTGTTGTCCGACAATGGCCTGTTGCAGCCTGGCATCTCATTTAAAACCAGCTCGCCCCAGGGAGAAAAAGAGCGTCTGCCTAACCCGACTCTGGCAGTGACCGACGGCCAGATCACCATTAAATTCCATCCCTGGAGTTTAAAAGAGATCGTTGCCAGCGAGCAGGACAGTTAAGCTGCGGCAATCGCCTGTTTCATCCGCGCCACGGCCTCTTCCAGCGTGGCGCGCGTACAGCCGAAATTGAAACGTACAAAGCCGTCGTCGCCAAAATCCCGTCCGGGCGAAAAGCCCAACCCATGTTGCTCGAACCAAGAGGCGGGGCTGGCGACGCCGGGCAGACGTGCGGCCACCCATGCCAGATAGGTCGCTTCTGGCGGCGTCACGCTGAGTCCGGGCAGGGCGTTGATCTGTTGACACAGCCAGTCACGGTTGCTGCGCAGATAGTCCAGCTGCGCATCCAGCCAGGGCTGACCGTCGCGCCAGGCCGCCGTCGCGGCGGTCAGCGCCAGAATATCTACCTGCGGCACGATGCCGCGCCGCGCCTCATTGAACCGTTGTCGCAACGCGTCATTCGGAATCACTGCCAGCGAAGCGCCCAGACCGGCGATATTGAACGTTTTCGACGGCGAGATTAGCGTAACCGAACGCTGCGCGGCGTCTTCGCTTAGCGTCGCGAAAGGAATATGTCTCAGGCCCGGTTCCAGGATCAGCTCGCTGTGGATTTCATCAGAGCAAACGATCAAATTGTGGCGCTGCGCGAAACGCAGCTGCGCATCCAGCTCATCACGCCGATATACCGTGCCGCCGGGATTATGCGGATTGCACAGCATTAGCAACTTTTCATTGCCCTTCAGCTGCATCTCCGCCGCCATTAAATCCATCACCCAGCGATGATTTTCCTGGCGCATTTGCAGATTGAGCTGATCGCGTTGCGCCCATTTCGCTGCCAGTCGGAACGGCGGGTAGATGGGCGTGGGGGCGAGGGTGCCTTCGCCTGGCGCGGTAAAGGCGCGTACCGCAAGATTAAGTCCGGCGACCACGCCCGGCAGCAGAACCAGCCACTCCTTCTCAATCCGCCACTGGTAGCGCTCGGCCAGACGCGCTTTTACTACGGCAAACAGCTCATCAGGCTCGGCACCGTAACCGAATACCCCATGTTCGACGCGCTGATGCAGCGCGTCGATAACCGCAGGCGGCGAGCGAAAATCGGTATCCGCCACCCACAGTGGTAAAACGTCGCGATCGCGATATTTTCGCCATTTCAGGCTATCGCTGTGATGCCGGTCTATCCATTGGTCAAAATTGAATGCCATCATTAACCTTCCCATTATACTGCCCTGCAAACTGAGCCTAATCGAGAATCAGAAAACCAGCCAGCAGTCATTAAACAGGAGGATGAAATGGTAAAACTGGAAGTCTGCTGCTACGGAATAGATTGTGCGGTGACCGCACAGGAGGCGGGTGCTGACCGTATTGAGCTTTGCGCGGCGCCGAAAGAAGGTGGCCTGACGCCCTCTGCCGGCATGTTGCAGGCGGCGCGCTCACATCTTCATATACCTGTTCATCCCATTGTACGTCCGCGCGGCGGCGATTTTTGTTACAGCTCGCGCGAATTTGCCGCGATAAAATCGGATGTGGCGCTGATCCGCGAAATGGGCTTTCCGGGCGTGGTGTTTGGCATGCTGGACGAAGATGCGCATATAGATATCAGCAAGATGCGGGAAATCATGCCGCTGTGCGGCGATATGGCGGTAACTTTTCATCGCGCATTTGATCTTTGTCACAGTCCGAAACGTGCAATGGAAATATTGACCGATTTGGGCGTTGCGCGCATTCTGACATCAGGGCAGCAGCAGAGCGCCGAAAGCGGAATTGCATTATTAAAGGAACTTAACGAGTTCAGCGAGGGTCCAATTATTATGGCCGGTGCTGGCGTCAGGTTGAGCAACCTGCAAAAGTTTCTCGACGCCGGGATTTGTGAGCTGCACAGCTCCGCCAGCCGCCAGGTTTCTTCTCCGATGCGTTACCGGAAAGCAGGCGTTTCAATGAGTTCAGATGTGGAAACCGATGAGTTCAGCCGTCAGTGCGTTGATGGCGATATGGTTGAGGCGATGAAAAGCATTATGCAGATGAACAGCGTTCGGGTCGCCTGAACCCAGACAGTTTTTGCCGCGCAGCACGCCGTTCCTCAGACGTGATGTTTGCAAGTACCAAACCCCAGCACTTTGTTGGGGTTTTTTTTGTCTGAAATATGCGTGTAAAAAAGATATCGGCAGGGCGCAGCTGCGCGCCCGGCAAGGGCGACTCCCGCTCCGCAACCGCGCGTTTAGGGTTTAAGGACAGATACGATGAAAACTATATCTGTCATAAGAACGTATCTAAGGATATTCGCTGCAAGAGCATCTGGTACCGATCGCGCCCTGGCTGGGATGAAGCCTTTCCCATCAAAGACGCATCGCCTCGTCTGGTCCATCGCATCCTTGACTCTGCCGATCCTGTGTCGTTGACCTGTTTCGGTTGGTCCTTATTTTGTTAAGATTATTCTTAGTATATAGCGCAATATCATTATATAATCTTCACCTTTCCTTAAGACGATAGCGGTAAAGCAGTAGATAAATGAAAAGTGCGGGATGTACAAAAATGAAAAACAGGCTAACAGGAGCAGCAGTTGCCGTACTGGTACTGACCCTGACAGGATGTAAAGAAAAAGAGGGTGTGACTTTTGTCAAAGATCCTGATAATAAGGCAGAAAAAATAGTGCCGCCAGGCTGGGCCACCGTCGCGCGCAGCGAGATCGAGAGTGGTTTGTCGATGAGTGTTTTCAGCGCGCAGTGTAAGTTGCTTTACCGTGAGGCCAACTGGTTCGTCGGCTGTAAGCCGGTAAAAAGCGAGGCGCCGTTTATGCTCTATTCCATCAGAGAAAATGAAGCATTACGAGAGAGTTTTGCTGCCACGGCGGTTAATCAACAGGCAAAAAAATATACACATCAAAACGTGTTATTGCGTCAGATAGCGCAGCCAAAAGAGAATGATTATGCCGCGCTTAACGTTGATAGCCTGCAACAGGCTTATGATGCGCTGGCCGGCGCATAACGCATAACGCATAACGCATAACGCAAACCGGCGCGATGCTAAACCGGCCAGATGAAATTACGCCGACCAGTCAGTCGGCGTAACACACCTCTCTTTCTCGGTATCAGATAACACCAAATGCGTGTTACTTATTTCCCCGATCGCTAATGCGTGCCGTCGAAACGTGCGTATTGCCTTTTCTTTATCATCTCTTCGTTGCACAGCGTTAAAGCACCTCTTACCTTCCTTAAGCCTTCAACCATTTTGAATGCCGTTTTATCCCCTGTAATTTCCTGACGCTTTCATTGGGGAGCGTTCTATGGATGCTTAATGCATCCGTTAGCTATTAATGTTAATACGTTTTGATTCATCAATAAAACAACTCAGTAGCAAGCCTGACGAAAGATAAGCATTTAATGTTACAGCATTGATAACCTTTACTAACAACATAAGCCCTGCTTTATCAAGCCGGGCGGTAATGCTACGCGATGATGCCTTTTTTTTGTAACTTATTGATTAATAGCTAATAAAAAGAAACAACGCTCTGCCACAAAATTTGTTCATTTT
>NZ_JANION010000041.1:0-4935 GCF_024610815.1 Mixta sp. | reverse complement strand
GTGTAATGTTAATGCTGAACGAAGCGGCGCGCTGTCTCGATGAGGGCATTATTCGCAGTCCGCGCGACGGCGATATTGGCGCGGTTTTCGGCATCGGCTTTCCGCCTTTCCTCGGCGGACCTTTCCGTTACATGGATAGCCTCGGCGCCGCTAACGTTGTAAACACATTAGCCAACCTGATGCATCAATATGGCGATCGCTTCGCGCCATGTGAAGCGCTGCGTCAACGCGCCGAGCGGGGAGAGAACTTTTACAATTCTCCAGACGATGCGAATACCCATAATGATTCAGCGGCTTAGCAAAGACGATTTTTGCCGCGCCCGGTGGCAAGTTCCGCCAATAGCTCGTTTATTAAACAATCGGTTGACTATACTCAGGCCATTAGGTTACAACACAGCGTTCATTCGCAGAATGACGCGTCGGGCAGCCTGATGATCCGACGATTTTGTTAAACAACAGCGGTGCTTTATGCAAGTTTTTATTATGCGTCACGGCGACGCTGCACTCGAGGCAGCCAGTGATTCTGTGCGGCCTTTGACCCATTGTGGTTGTGATGAATCACGCCAGATGGCGAGCTGGCTTAACAGCCAGACACTGGATATTGAACGGGTACTGGTCAGCCCCTATCTGCGGGCGGAGCAGACACTTGCCACAGTACGTGAAGCCCTGCGGCTGCCGCAGGAGCAGGAAGTGCTGCCGGAGCTGACGCCCGGCGGGGATCCGGCGCAGGTCGCCTGCTATATTCAGGCGCTGGCGAAGGAGGGCGTCGCCTCCGTTCTGGTCATCTCCCACCTTCCTTTGGTCGGTTATCTGGTGTCGGAACTCTGTCCGCAAGAGCCGCCGCCGATGTTCGCCACTTCCGCGATTGCCTGCATCGATTTCGACGCCGATAAAAGCGAAGGTACCTTAAAGTGGCAGGTCAGCCCTTCCAGGCTCGCCAAAGCGATGTAACGCCTCAGGCCGTCAGGGTAATTCTGGCGGCTGCCACTCTTCCACTTCGATCAGCACCAGCAGGGCCGCATCGCCGCCAAACGCTTTCGGCGCCTGATGAAACGCCATTACGTACGGATGCTGAGCCAGCCATAGCGGCGTTTGCTGCTTAAGAATATGTTTGCCGTGTCCGTGCATCACGCTGGCGCAAAAAATATGCTCGCGTCGACAGGCGGCGATCAGCGCGCCCAGCTCCTGTTTGGCCTGTTGCTGCGTCAGTCCGTGCAGATCGAGAAATATTTCAGGCGTGTAGTCGCCGCGCCGCAGTTTCTTCAGCTCGTAATGGCTGACATCGCTGCGCACATAGCGCACCGGGCCATCCTCCGCCAACAGCGGCTGGAACTCATCGGAAAAGTAGTGACTGTTGTCCGCCTGCTCCGACAGCTGACGCTTCAGCGACACCTGCGCTTTTTTGCGCGGCGGCTGATGCACCAGCGTATCCTGCTTCAGTTTGCGGGTGCCGGTCATCAACTGACGAAACAGCGCCTTATCTTCTGCGCTGAGCTGCTCTTTTTTCTTCATAATGCCTGATTTCTTTCAGTTAAGTGGCGCAGGCCGCGTGGCCTGAGGGCTACGATAACCCGCATTGTAAACAAAAGTCAGCTTTTTCACGTCGCTGCGCTGAATTCTCGTCCGCTTCATGGCAAACTAACCGCCGTAATTACGGAACGGCCTGTGGAGGGCAACGTGGACAAAATTTTCGTCGATGAAGCAGTCAATGAACTGCACACCATTCAGGATATGCTGCGCTGGGCGGTGAGCCGTTTCGCGGCGGCCAATATCTGGTATGGCCACGGCACGGATAATCCCTGGGACGAAGCTGTTCAGCTGGTTTTGCCAACCCTTTATCTGCCGCTGGATATTCCTGAAGAGATGCGCAATGCGCGTCTGACCTCCAGCGAGCGCCACCGTATCGTCGAGCGCGTGATTCGCCGCGTCAACGAGCGCATTCCGGTTGCCTATCTCACTAACAAAGCCTGGTTTTGCGGCCATGAGTTCTACGTCGATGAACGCGTGCTGGTGCCGCGTTCGCCGATTGGCGAGCTGATCAACAGCCGCTTCGCCGGACTGCTGAACGACTCGCCGCGGCACATCCTGGATATGTGCACCGGCAGCGCCTGCATCGCCATCGCCTGCGCCTGGGCCTTCCCGGAAGCGGAAGTGGACGCGGTCGATCTTTCTCT
The DNA here is from genome assembly GCF_024610815.1 of Mixta sp. Taxonomy (NCBI): domain Bacteria; kingdom Pseudomonadati; phylum Pseudomonadota; class Gammaproteobacteria; order Enterobacterales; family Erwiniaceae; genus Mixta; species Mixta sp. The sequence goes on along the minus strand of NZ_JANION010000041.1, from coordinate 2,761 downwards.
CGACGCGCTGGCGGTTGCCGAGCAGAACATTGAAGAGCATGGCCTGATTCATCAGGTTACTCCGATTCGCTCCGATCTGTTCCGCGATCTGCCGAAGGTGCAATACGATCTTATCGTCACCAATCCGCCCTACGTCGACGCGGATGATATGGACGACCTGCCGAGTGAATATCGCCATGAGCCGGAACTGGGCCTGGCGGCGGGCAGCGACGGTCTGAAGCTGGTGCGCCGCATTCTGGCCTGCGCGCCTGATTACCTGCAGGAAGAGGGCGTGCTGATTTGCGAAGTCGGCAACAGTATGGTGCATATGATCGAGCAATACCCCGACGTGCCGTTCACCTGGCTGGAATTTGATAACGGCGGCGACGGCGTATTTATGCTGACCCGTCAGCAAATTGTCGACGCACAACATCATTTCAAATACTTCAAAGATTAATCGCACAATAACGGAGCCGAGATGGCAGGCAACACGATTGGACAGATTTTTCGCGTCACCACCTTTGGTGAATCGCATGGCATTGCGCTGGGCTGTATTGTCGACGGCGTGCCGCCGGGCATGCCGCTCACCGAAGCGGATTTGCAGCACGATCTCGACCGGCGCCGTCCGGGCACCTCGCGCTATACCACTCAACGCCGCGAGCCGGATCGGGTGCGCATTCTGTCCGGCGTGTTTGAAGGCGTCACTACCGGCACCAGCATCGGGCTGCTGATTGAAAACACCGATCAGCGCTCGCAGGATTACGGCGCCATCAAAGATCTGTTTCGTCCCGGCCATGCCGATTACACCTACGAACAAAAATATGGCGTGCGCGACTACCGCGGCGGCGGCCGCTCCTCAGCGCGCGAAACGGCGATGCGCGTGGCGGCGGGCGCCATCGCCAAAAAATATCTGCAGATGAAATTCGGCGTGCAGGTACGCGGCTATCTGGCGCAGATCGGCGACGTCGCCTGCGAGCTGAAAGACTGGAATCAGGTCGAACAGAATCCGTTTTTCTGCCCCGATCCCGACAAGCTGGAGGCGCTGGACGCGCTGATGCGCGCGCTGAAGAAAGAGGGCGACTCTATCGGCGCGAAGGTCACGGTTATCGCGGAAAATGTGCCGGTGGGCCTCGGCGAGCCGGTGTTCGATCGTCTGGACGCCGATCTGGCGCACGCGCTGATGAGCATCAACGCGGTAAAAGGGATCGAAATCGGCGATGGCTTCGCGGTGGTTAACCAGCGCGGCAGCCAGCATCGTGATGAGATCCGCGCCAGCGGCTTTCAGAGCAACCACGCTGGCGGCATTCTCGGCGGCATCAGCAGCGGCCAGCCGCTGATCGCCCACCTGGCGATGAAGCCCACCTCCAGCATTACCGTGCCGGGAAAAACCATCACCCGCGACGGCGAAGAGGTGGAGATGATTACCAAAGGCCGTCACGATCCCTGCGTCGGGATCCGCGCGGTGCCGATCGCCGAGGCGATGATGGCGATTGTGCTGATGGATCATCTGCTGCGCCATCGCGCCCAGTGCGCGGACGTTTCCACCACCATTCCACGCTGGTGACGTATGAGAAAAACGCTCTCCCTGCTGGCCGCGCTGCTGCTGAGTTCTCCGGCGCTGGCGGCGACGCCGTGGCAAAACATCACTCATCCCATCGCCGGGGCGCCGCAGGCGATTGGCGCTTTCGCTAACGGCTGCATTGTCGGCGCCGAAGCGCTGCCGTTGAATAATCCGGCTTATCAGGTGATGCGTCAGGATCAGCGTCGCTATTTCGGCCATCCCGATCTGATCCTGTTTATTCAGCGTCTGACGACGCAGGTGCATAACCTGGGGCTGGGTCAGGTGCTGATTGGCGATATGGGCATGGCGGCGGGCGGGCGCTTCAGCAGCGGTCACGCCAGCCATCAGAGCGGGCTGGATGTCGATATCTGGCTTCAGCTGCCGAAAAAGCGCTGGACGCCGCAGATGTTGCTGAAGCCGCAGCCGCTCGATCTGGTCAGCGCCGACGGCAAGCGCGTCGTGGCGCGCCACTGGCAGCCGGAAATCGACAGCCTGATCAAGCTGGCGGCGAAAGATGAGCAGGTTACGCGCATCTTCGTCAATCCGGCGATCAAAAAGCAATTGTGCGCCGACGCCGGCAGCGATCGCGACTGGCTGCGCAAAGTGCGCCCGTGGTTCGGCCATCGCGCCCATATGCATGTGCGCCTGCGCTGTCCGCCGGAGAGTCTGGAATGTGAAGATCAGGCCCCGCCGCCGCCGGGAGACGGCTGCGGCGCCGAGCTGGAAAGCTGGTTCCTGCCGAAAAAACCGGGCGGCGGATCGCCGGTGAAACGCGAACCGCCGCCGCTGCCGCCATCCTGTCAGGCGCTGCTGGATAAACATCTACTTTAGGATCTTACATGGACTGGTGGGTTGTCTCCCCGGCGATGCTGGGGGTGCTGTTTTTCGTCGCTATGCTGGCGTCGTTTATCGATTCGATCGCCGGCGGCGGCGGGCTGCTGACCGTGCCCGCGCTGCTTTCCGCCGGGCTGTCGCCCGCGCAGGTGCTGGCGACGAACAAATTACAGGCGGTAGGCGGCTCTTTTTCCGCCAGCCTCTATTTCGTGCGGCGCGGCGCGGTGAAGCTGCGCGAGCAGCGGCTGAATATCGCCATGACCTTTATCGGCGCGGTCAGCGGCACGCTGCTGGTGCAGCATATCCAGTCCGGCTTTCTGCGGCAGGTGCTGCCGCTGCTGATTATCGGCATCGGCCTCTATTTTCTGCTGATGCCGCGCCTGGGCG
>NZ_JANION010000038.1:0-2503 GCF_024610815.1 Mixta sp. | reverse complement strand
AAAGCGGCTCCGGCTCCGGCCGCCGCGAAAGCCAGCGGCAAAGACGAATTTGCCGAGAACGACGCCTACGTTCACGCCACGCCGGTTATTCGTCGTCTGGCGCGCGAGTTCGGCGTTAACCTGACGAAGGTGAAAGGCACCGGCCGTAAAGGACGTATTCTGAAAGAAGACGTTCAGGCTTACGTGAAAGACGCGGTGAAACGCGCTGAGTCTGCACCTGCTGCGGCAAGCGGCGGCGGACTGCCGGGCATGCTGCCGTGGCCGAAAGTGGACTTCAGCAAGTTCGGTGAAATTGAAGAAGTCGAGCTGGGCCGCATCCAGAAAATTTCTGGCGCCAACCTGAGCCGTAACTGGGTGATGATCCCGCACGTTACGCACTTCGACAAAACCGACATCACCGAGCTGGAAGCGTTCCGTAAACAGCAGAACGCCGAAGCTGAGAAGCGTAAGCTGGATGTGAAGATCACCCCGGTTGTCTTCATTATGAAAGCCGTTGCTGCCGCGCTGGAGCAGATGCCGCGCTTCAACAGCTCGCTGTCTGAAGATGGCCAGAAGCTGACGCTGAAGAAATATATTAACATCGGCGTGGCGGTTGATACGCCGAACGGCCTGGTGGTTCCGGTGTTCAAGGATGTTAACAAAAAAGGCATCATTGAACTCTCGCGCGAACTGATGACCATCTCCAAAAAAGCGCGTGATGGCAAGCTGACCGCTGGCGAAATGCAGGGCGGCTGCTTCACCATCTCCAGCATCGGCGGCCTGGGCACCACCCACTTCGCGCCGATCGTCAACGCGCCGGAAGTGGCCATCCTTGGGGTGTCCAAATCCGCGATGGAGCCGGTCTGGAATGGTAAAGAGTTCGTGCCGCGCCTGATGCTGCCGATCTCTCTCTCCTTCGACCACCGCGTGATCGACGGTGCTGATGGTGCGCGTTTCATCACCATCATCAACAACACCTTGAGCGATATCCGCCGTCTGGTGATGTAACAACGATAAGGCCGGCTTATGCCGGCCTTCTCACAGGTCAGGTTATCGCCGCTGAACCTGCCTGAAATGCGGGAAATGGGATCTTACGGAGCCGAAGCGGTTTGCAGTCTGTTAACAATTCTGTAAACTCTTGCGGTGAACGCGTCCCGGTGGATGAAGGGCGTACTGTGAATCAGGAAAGTGACGTCTGACCGCCGGATAGTCAATTAAGAGGTCATGATGAGTACAGAGATTAAAACCCAGGTCGTGGTACTTGGGGCAGGTCCTGCAGGCTACTCTGCAGCCTTTCGTTGCGCTGATTTAGGTCTGGAGACCGTAATAGTAGAGCGTTACAGCACCCTCGGCGGTGTTTGCCTGAACGTCGGCTGTATCCCTTCTAAAGCGTTGCTGCACGTTGCGAAAGTCATTGAAGAAGCCAAAGCGCTGGCGGAACACGGCATCGTATTTGGTGAGCCGAAGACCGACATTGACAAGATCCGCACCTGGAAAGAGAAAGTCATCAACCAGCTGACCGGCGGTCTGTCTGGCATGGCGAAAGGGCGTAAAGTTAAAGTTGTTACTGGTCTGGGTAAATTCACCGGCGCGAATACGCTGGTTGTCGAAGGCGAAAACGGCGCGACCACCATCAATTTTGATAACGCGATTATCGCGGCGGGTTCACGTCCAATTCAGCTGCCTTTCATTCCGCATGAAGATCCGCGCGTATGGGACTCTACGGCTGCGCTGGAGCTGAAAGAAGTGCCGAAACGCATGCTGGTCATGGGCGGCGGCATCATCGGTCTGGAAATGGGCACCGTTTACCATTCGCTGGGTTCAGAGATTGACGTGGTTGAGATGTTCGACCAGGTGATCCCGGCTGCCGACAAAGATGTGGTTAAGGTCTTCACCAAGCGCATCAGCAAGAAATTCAATCTGATGCTGGAAACCAAAGTGACTGCGGTTGAAGCGAAAGAAGACGGCATCTACGTTTCCATGGAAGGCAAAAAAGCGCCGGCGGAAGCGCAGCGTTACGACGCGGTGCTGGTGGCTATCGGTCGCGTGCCGAACGGTAAAAACCTGGACGCTGGCAAAGCGGGCGTGGAAGTGGACGAGCGCGGCTTTATCCGCGTTGATAAGCAGATGCGCACCAACGTGCCGCACATCTACGCTATCGGCGATATCGTCGGTCAGCCGATGCTGGCGCACAAAGGCGTGCATGAAGGCCACGTGGCGGCAGAAGTTATCGCTGGTAAGAAGCACTACTTCGATCCGAAAGTCATTCCGTCCATTGCTTACACCGAGCCGGAAGTGGCATGGGTTGGCCTGACCGAGAAAGAAGCGAAAGAGAAAGGCATCAGCTATGAAACCGCCACCTTCCCGTGGGCGGCATCTGGCCGTGCGATCGCTTCCGACTGCGCTGACGGCATGACTAAGCTGATTTTCGACAAAGAAACCCATCGCGTTATCGGCGGGGCGGTTGTCGGCACCAACGGCGGCGAGCTGCTGGGTGAAATCGGCCTGGCAATTGAAATGGGCT
>NZ_JANION010000037.1:0-3636 GCF_024610815.1 Mixta sp. | reverse complement strand
GTTTATTAATACCTAATAGTATTTTTAATAACAAAAGTTATGGAGTGTGGTGAATATGTTAACCGCCTCGTCAGCGAACTAATAAGCCGCATTCATGCTTCAGGGGCGTGTTGAAGCATAGTTAACCCACGGAGCGGCGCCTCGGCGTCGATGGGGAGTTGGATAACTGACGGGCTGAGTAGCTGAAGAGGTTCGCCATGATTTATGTCTTATATCGTGTCGCCGGTGGGCAGTACTGCGAGTTCACCTTACCGGATGAAGATGTGGCGGCTTACCGGCGCAAATCACGGATTAAAAAGATAGCGACGCCGATGAGTTCGGCGGAGGGAGAGAGTTCGACTGCTGGTAAACGTGGATCGTCCACGGTTAAAAAGCCGTTAGATGGGCCTTCGAGATAACGATAGACGCTGATGCGCTCGTTTACGCGAGCGATGACCAGGTCGCCGGATTCGGGCTGAATATCCGTATCGACAATGACGATACTGCCCGCTGTGGCCTCGGCGCAACCGCTGTTTCGATCGATTAAATAGGCTCGCCAGGTTTTTTTGGCGCGGACGCCGTTAGGCGTGGCGATGGTTTCGCTGGTTTTACCCGCCAACGTCCAGACAGGCACGTCACTGGCCGCGGGAGCTTGCATAAAGCCTTCTTTAATTGAAGGCCCCTGCATCTCTCCCTGACCTTTGGCCAGCCATTCAACGTTAACGTTGAGGGCGGCCGCGATGTCGACCAGTTTACGCGATCCAGCGGCCTGACCTTTCGTCAGGCGCCAGATGGTAGGCTGCGAAACGCCGGATGCTTTAGCTAAAGCACCCTGCGTCATCCCGGCCATTGTCATCGCTATATTGAGCCGCGTAGCAAGAGAATCTGTTTTCATAAACGAAAATTTATAGCGTGCCGTATTGTTCGTCAAACACGCTTTGCTATGGCCTGTTTCGATACGTTTTGTTATGGGTTCTCAGCATTATACATAACAGAACGAAAACCACCAATGTAGCAGAGCCAATTTTTAACAAGGTCACGGGTGAGTCGTAAAAAGGAGCTGTCTATGAGTGAAGTTATAAAAATTCTTAAATTTGAAGAGGGTTACCGGGCGAAACCTTATATCGATACCGAAGGTTTTCCAACCGTGGCTTACGGCATCAAGCTTGGGCCGCGCGGCTGCCCCATTAGTCATTATACCTTTACCGTTCCTGAGGTGGTGGGCAGCGTCTGGCTGGAAACCCTGTTGAGCAATAACAGGTTACAAATGAATAGCGTACCAGGCATTGTCGATGCGCTGCGACACTGCAACGAACCACGTAGCGATATTTTATACAGCATGGCCTGGCAGATGGGCGTTGAAGGGCTGGCAGGATTCAAGAATACGTTGGCCCTGATTTCTCAGGAAAACTTCGCCGCCGCCGCCAGCAGCATGTTGATGAGTAAGTGGGCGCGCCAAACGCCTAATCGGGCAAAACGCCACGCAGATGTCATGCGTAGCGGCAGTTATGAAAGCTACAGAGGGGTAATTATATGACAATGAAACTAAAGCTGGTTAGGGATTGGCGGGACTGGTGGCGCTGGCATTCTACGAAAGCGCTGGTGTTGCTGGGTCTGTTACCTACCATCTGGTTAGAAATGCCGCCGGAATGGAAGACATTAATTCCGTCGCACTGGCTGCAAATTGCCTCTTTCATCGTGATGGTGCTGGGCATGCTTTCACGTATTACCCGACAAAAAGCGCCAGAAGGAGGGCAGACAGTGTCACAAGGTGACGACACGATAGACAGACACCAGGGCTAAATAATAAAAACGGCAAAAATATAATTTCCGTAATACAAGCGGAAAGGGAATTCCGCAACCTGAATTTAGGTCGTTCGTAGTGTGAATATATCCGTAAGTAAAAAACAAACTTATCAAATCATTTATTCTGGAGGTTTTTATGTCTTTAACTACATCTTCTCAAAACATCGCCGCAAATAGCGCAACGGATTATACCACTGATAATACCGCTGCTTTTCAGGCGCTACTTAATAAGGAACGATATGTTATCGTCGACACCATTATTAATTTATCTGCGCAGGTTAAAACTGCCTTTGAAGGGCAGATTATCGAAGGTACCGAAACGGGCGAAATTCGACCGATCGGCACGAATATGAGTATTCGATCAATGATCGCGTTGAAGCACAAGCGCTGTCGGCTGCGTAACCTGAAATCAACCAACCCGTTACTGCTGCAAAGTAACGCCAGCGGCGATAACGGCGGCGGCCGTCAGGGGACGGTAGATATTCAGGCGGACTTCTGCGTTATTGAAGGCTGTACCATGATTAACCAGGTAAACGCGGTAATCGCTGGCTCCATTCAGCGCGCTCACGGTTCGCGTATTATTGGCAATAACTTCCTTGATTGTATTGGCGTCGGGCTGGAAGAGCGCGGCGATGCGGTCAGCATCTGGGGATCGGGTACGGTAATTGCCAATAACTACGCCTCCTGTAAAGAAGGCACCGACGGACGCATCGCGTTTCATGCTGAAGCGCCGGTCACCTCAAACAGCGGGCGTGCACAGTTTGACGCGCAGCACACCATCATGGCGAATAACCTGGCTTATGGTCCGTTCCGTCGTCATTTTGTGATGGAAGGCATCACCAACGGCAGCTCGATTGGCAACGTTTCTATCGGCGGCGCGACCTGGTGGGGTGAAGCCTATATTATGTGTACCAATGTGGTGGTGGAAAACACCATCAAATATACCCGTACGCCGGTTGATACACAGGGGGCGAACTGGGCGCCGAAGCGGGGAGCCATTTGTGTTCAGAACTGGTCATACAACGTTAATATTCGCTCAACGGTGGTAATGGACGAAGGTTCTGTGGGGGATGGTTTTATTCTGGATCGATCCTCAACGGTGAAAGGCGAACATAAATTGACGTTGCAGCTCTCTATGCTGAATAAAGGCGACCCGAAAAATAACGCTTTTAATTTAGTGCCGGCGGAAGATCTGCATCTGGTTAACTGCTATGCCGAAGGCTTCTCCGCGTTGTTGAAAGGAACGACCAGCGATTATAATACCGTGCTGTTAACCGGCTGCCGTTTAATCAGTAATGGATCGGCTACCGGCATCCTTATTCAGGGCGGTAGTGGCGGTACGCTTTCTATTAACCACAGCATTATTGATGTAGGCACAAATAACTTTGCCATGAACCTGTTTAACCTGGCGAAGGTGCATATTACCAGTACCGGCTATTCTGCAGCAAAATTCGCCGTCGGCATGCAGAATATTGGCGAGAAATTTGTTATGAGTAACTGTTATAACCTGAACTCCGCCGTGCCGCTGACCCTGCGCTATACCAAAACCAGCACCACAGGAGGAGCGCCGGTGGTCACTTCTGGAGGCGACGTGCCCGATATTGAATGGCTGTTTAACGAGAACGACGGCATTACCTGCGGCTTCGTTTACTCGCAGGATCAACTGAAGTCGGCCGCGTCAACGGTGAATACCGTGGGCAAGGCGATGGGTAAAATTGTGCTGGGCTATGGCGCTGATAAAAAGCTGCGTTACTACTACGCAACTGCGCCTGATACCAAGGGGGCCTGGGTATCTTTCGACAATAGCGAAACCATTACGCCAGCGTAACCGTATGACCTTCCGGCCTGGCC
>NZ_JANION010000036.1:0-16641 GCF_024610815.1 Mixta sp. | reverse complement strand
GTTCAGCATTAACATTACACAGCGCTGGGCGATAAGCGCCCCGTCAAGCCGATGCTGCGGCTGGATATGCAGCAGCGAATAGAGAGTTTTATCGGGCCGTTTCGTTTTGCCGCGCCCATCGTAGCGGTAAAATCCGCGTCCATTTTTGCGCCCTTTGCGATTGTCCTCCAGCACGGCGGCGAACGCCTCCGGCGCGGCGAAGCGCGCTCCCCAGGCCTGCTCCAGAATCGGCAGAATTTTGGTGCCTGTGTCAATGCCGACCTCATCCAGCAGCTGCACCGGTCCCAGCGGAAAGCCGAATTTCACCAGCGCCCCGTCGATATTTTCCATCGGCTCGCCCTCCAGCAGACAGCGCATCGCCTCATTCATATAAGGCGCCAGAATGCGGTTGACGTAAAAGCCAGGGCGATCGGCCACCACGATCGGCGTTTTCCCCTGCCGTTTAGCCAGCGCCACCGTGGTAGCAATCGTCGTTTCTGAGGTGTGCTGATGCGGGATCACTTCGACCAGCATCATCTTATCCACCGGACTGAAGTAGTGCAGGCCGATCACCTGCTCTGGCCGCTGCGCCCGCGCGGCGATCTGCGCGATCGGCAACGAGGAGGTGTTAGAGGCGAAAAGGGTATGCGGCGCGCAGTGCTGCTCCACCTCCGCCACCATCTGCTGCTTAAGCGTCAAATCCTCAAACACTGCCTCAATCACCACGTCGCGCTGAGCAAAGCCGCTATAGTCGGTGGCGCCGGAAATCAGCGCCATCTGCCGCTGACGCGCGGCGGCCGTCATATGTCGACGCCTGACCTTTTTACTCAGCAGATCCCAGCTGTACTTCATCGCATGATTGATACCTTCCACGCTGATATCTTTAATCCGCACCGGCAGCCCCGCTTTGGTGGCGGTAACGGCGGCGATACCGCCGCCCATCAGCCCGCCGCCCAACACGCCAACCGAACGTAGCGGCAACGGCTGCGCAACGGCGCCGCGCTCTTTTTTCATGGCGGTAGTGGCGAAGAAGAGATGGCGCAGCGCGGCGGATTGCGGCGTCATGGTCAGCTCGCCAAAGGCGAGCGCCTCCGCCTCATGACCTGCGCGCATACCCTGCTCCAGGCCGATGCGCACCGCTTCGAGAATACGGCGCGTCGCCGGGTAGTTGCCGCGGGTTTTCGCTTCGCTTTGTCGCGCCGCCAGCTTAAACAGCACGGCGCGTCCTGCCGGCCCGTTCATCAACCGTTCGCGCAATGGCAGCGGACGGCGTTGGCCTTTGCCCTTTAGCGCCAGCGCCACCGCCGTTTCCAGCAGAATGGCGTGCGGCACCGCATCATCCACCAGCCCCAGCTTCAGCGCCTGCTTCGCCCGCAGGCTTTTACCGGTCAGAATCAGGTTCAGCGCCTGCGAGGCGCCAATCAGACGCGGCAGACGCTGCGTGCCGCCGCTGCCGGGCAGCAGGCCCAGCTGCACTTCCGGCAGCCCCAGCAGGGTTTTCTCATCCAGTGTACAGACGCGCCTGTCGCAGGCCAGCGCCAGCTCCAGGCCGCCGCCGAGACAAGGACCGTGAATGGCCGCCACGACCGTCACCGGCAGCGCGGCGATCTCCGACATAATGCGCTGCCCCTGCTCCGCCAGTTGGCGCGCCTCGTCGGCGCTGCGGCAGGCATCGATCATGCTGATATCCGCGCCGGCGATAAAGGAGTCAGGTTTGCCGGAGATAAACACCAGCCCGGCCAACGCCTGATGCTGACGCGCCTCGGTAATCACCGCGCGGATCTGTTCAATAAACGCCGCGCGCAGCGTATTCATTTTTTCACCGGGGAGATCGATGGTGATGACGCCGACGTTGTCGCTGCGAACGTTAAACTGAAATGCAGATTGCTGTTCCATAACCTTATTCAACCTCCAGTACCATCGCCGCTCCCAGGCCGCCCGCCGCACAGGCGGTCACCAGCCCCAGCCCGCCGCCGCGACGGCGCAGTTCGTTCAGCGTTTGGGTAATCATGCGCGCGCCGGTAGCGGCGAAGGGATGCCCGTAGGCGATAGAGCCGCCAAGCACGTTAAATTTCTCTTCATTTACTTCGCCTAACGCCTGCGAACGATTCAGCATATCGCGGGCGAAGCGCTCGTCGCGGAACAGTTTCAGGTTCGTCAGCGTCTGCGCGGCGAACGCCTCGTGCATATCAATCAGCGTCAGGTCACGCAGCGCAATGCCCGCGCGATCCAGCGCCAGCGGCGTCGCATAGACCGGCCCCAGCAGCATATCCTGCCAGACATCGGTGGCGGTAAAGGCGTAGCTGCGCAGATAGCCCAGCGGCGTGACGTCCAGTTCGCGCGCCCGCGATTCGGTCATCAGGATCACAGCGGCGGCGCCGTCGGTAAGCGGCGTGCTGTTGGCGGCCGTCACGCTGCCGTGGCGACGATCGAACGCGGGACGCAAACGGGCGTAATCGCTGAGAACGCTGTTTTCACGCACGTTGTTATCCTGACGGAAGGCGGCGCGCCAAGGCGGCACCCAGGCGGTCATGACTTCATTATGTAAATGGCCTTCGCGCCACGCCTGGGCGGCGCGCTGATGGGATCGATGCGCCAGCGCATCCTGCTGTTCGCGGCTGATGCCGTGGCTTTTCGCCATCTGCTCGGCGGTGTCGCCCATGCGCAGGCCGGTAGAGTACTCCGCCACCGCGGGCGGCACCGGCAGCAGATCGCGCGGGCGCAGCGCGCTGAACAACTTGAGTTTTTTACCTAAGGTGCGCGCCTTGCTAAGATCGACCAACGTTCGGCCCAGCTTTTTGCTGACGCCGATCGGCAAAACGGAGGAGGAGTCGGCGCCGCCAGCGATGCCGGCACTGACGTTGCCTGCCAGCAGGCTTTCCGCCAGGCTGGCGACCGCCTGAAAGCTGGTAGCGCAGGCACGGCTGATGCTGTAAGCGTCGGTGCGGACGCTCAGTCCGCTGCTAAGGACGATTTCGCGCGCGATATTCGGCGCCTCCGGCATTTGTATCACCTGGCCGAACACCAGCTGTTCGATAATATCCACCGGAAGTTCGCTGCGGGCCATTAATTCGCTAACCACCATGCGCCCCAGCTCAATCGCCGGAATGCCGTGCAGCGCCGTCGCCTGGCGGGCGAAAGGCGTACGCAGCCCGTGGGTTATGGCGATGCGATCGCCCTGACGCGTCAGCAAAGGAAGCGCTCTGCTCATTATTCTCACCTGTTAACCGCGACCGCAGCATCATTGCCAAAGAGGTCAGACCTGGCCAGTGTTAACCAGTTTGTTACAAGGCGCCAGCGAGGGGCACGGAAAATGAGAGCGGCGGCACAGTTGCCGCTGGAGAAGGAAAAAGAGATGTTAGGGAAGGTAACATCAGGATAAGAGCGGCGCTGCGTTTTCAGCGCCGCGAGCGGGATTTTAGCGCAGGCCGAGCTGGAAAATCAGGGTCTCCGCCTGGCAGCTGAAGGTAAAATCAACATCCAGCTGCACGCCTTCCGCTACATCGGTAAAGCGTGGGGTAATTACGCACGGCTCTGACTCTACACCGTGCGCTTTTTCGGTCAACGTCGCCAGCATCGCTTCCGCCTGCTGGCGATCGCTAAACACACGGGACCAGGAGGCGGTGCAGTCGCTGTTATCCATCACGGTGCCGACATCCACACAGCAGCAGGCCGCGGTTTCATTCGCGCTGCATTTATTTAAAGCATCACTCATTTTTATCTCCCACTATTTCGCTTTAAACGATTAAACAGATTGCGGGCTATTTTACGCCTCCCCTTTGGCTGCCACGAAATAGTGTGAGGACTATCACTAACATTATTGATCTGGCGCAGGAATAACGCGGCTATTCAGGCAGCGACGCGGCAAATTTGCTACGTGGATCTTATTTCATGGATCATATTTGAAATATTTAAAAAACAATATTGCAACATATACACAGGTCAGACCTATACTGTGCGCACTGGTCTGATTTGTGCGTTGTATTTCAGCCCCTACAATCCCCGATCCCTTGTTACTTCATGTAACATAATTTATAAAAATCACATAATGAGGTTGTGGTCATGAACCATAAAAACCTGTGTGCAAAGTCAGCTTTGGCGGCGGCAGTGGCAATTGCTTCCTCAAATCTTTACGCAGCGGGCTTCCAGCTCAATGAGTTCTCCTCGGTTGGTTTGGGCCGCGCCTATTCCGGCGAAGGCGCCATGGGCGATACGGCAGCTTCCGCCAGTCGTAATCCGGCGACGATGGCATTAATGGATCGCCCCATGTTTTCCATCGGCGCGGTATTTATCGATCCCGATGTGAATATTGACGGCGACAGCGGCTCCGGCAACAGCCTGAAGGCTGACAATATTGCGCCGACGCAGTGGGTACCCAACATTCATTATGTGCAGCCGATTAACGATCAATGGTGGATCGGCGCTTCCGCCACCACCAATTACGGTCTGGCTACCGAATTTAATAATAACTACGCGGGCGGCGCCTACGGCGGCAAAACCGACCTGATAACCTCCAACCTGAATTTAAGCACCGCCTGGCGCATGAACCAGCACTTCAGCTTCGGCGTGGGCTTTGACGCGGTTTACGCGCGCGCCAAGATTGAACGCTATCTGGGTGAATATGGCGGCGTGCTGCCTGCCTATGGTCTGCCTGCCGCGCCTGCGGACACGCAAATCGCGCATCTGAAAGGCGACGAGTGGGGCTTTGGCTGGAATGCCGGCATTCTGTATGAGGTGGATGAAAACAACCGCTTCGGCTTTACCTATCGTTCTGAAGTGAAGATCGACTTTGACGGCGATTATAAGAGCTCGATTCCATCACAGGCGAACCCTATCACCGGTCTGATTGGCCTGCCTTACGGCACCAACGGCAACACCATTCCAGGCGCGCTGACGCTGAACCTGCCGGAGATGTGGGAAGTCTCCGGCTATCATAAGGTCGCGCCGCAGTGGGCGGTTCACTACAGCCTGGCCTATACCAGCTGGAGTCAGTTCCAGGAGCTGAAAGCGACCGGCAGCAACGGACAGCAGCTGTTCTATAAAGATGAAAGCTATAAAGACGCTTACCGCATCGCGCTGGGCACCACTTACTTTTACGATCAAAACTGGACCTTCCGCGCCGGTATCGCCTTTGATGACAGCCCGGTTCCGGCTGACAAACGTTCTATCTCCATTCCCGATCAGGATCGCCTGTGGCTGAGCGCCGGCGCCTCTTACGCCTTTAACGATAACGCCTCGGTGGACGTCGGCGTATCCTGGATGCACGGCCAGAAAGTGACGGTGCGCGAAGGGGTAGACCCGGTCGCTACCGCGCGTAACGGCGCTGTGACGCCCTATGAGTTCAATTCGGAAGGCAAAGCCTGGCTCTACGGCGCCAACTTTAACTACCGTTTCTGATGGCGCGGTTGAAAGCAAAAAAGGCGGGAGATTCCCGCCTTAAAAACAGGTCCGGCGCCTGCGCAGAGCGTCCGGGCCGATCGTAAAGACGCCAGTGCGTCATCCATGACGGCTCGGCCCGCGCCTTCCCTGGCGCGGGACGCTTTACTCTTCTGCCCGGACGCCCTGCGCTTTGAGTTCGGTGCCACATAAAAAAGGCGGGAATCTCCCGCCTTTTTTCTTGCCGCTTATTCCGCGGCGTCAATATCGTCCAGATCGCCCTCAATCGCCTGCGCGTTGGGGTTCTCCTGCGGCTTCAGCTTGCCGCCGTTCGCCAGAAAATCGTGGCGCTGGAAATAGGCGTTACGTACAAAGGCGTAAGGGTCGTTGGAGCTGCGCAGAATCGCGTCGGAATCCAGCAGCTGCGCGCGCGTTTCCACGCCCTCCAGCGCCCATTTACCAGCGGTCAGCGGCCAGCTCAGCCAGCTCAGCACCGGATAGAGCGTATCCAGATAGTCGCCGCCATCTTCGCGCGGCGTAAAGCTGCCGTAGCCGGGCAGCACCACATACGGACCGTAGCCGACGCCCCAGGTGCCGAGCGTGCCGCCAAAGCGCGGTGGCTCCTCACGCGCCAGCTTGTCGTTCGCCATGCCCGCCACGTCGATAAAACCGCCCAGGCCCAGCACGGTATTCAGGAAGAAGCGGTTAAAGTGGATCATGCCGCGATAGGGATCGCCACGCAGGAAGGAGTTCACCATCGCTGCGGGCTCATTCAGGTTGCCAAGAAAATTACTGACACCGGTACGCGCGGGAACCGGCACATAGTCCCGCCACGCCACCGCTACCGGACGCAACACATACGGATCCAGCACGTTATAGTTGAAGTCAAACATCGTGCGGTTAAAACCTTCCAGCGGATCGGAACGCCCCTGCGGTTCGTTATTATCGTGAGAGCTGGCGCAGCCCACTAACAAAACGCTTGCCAGCGCCAACCCTGTCAGGCGGTAGTTCATAATCTTCTCCCTGTATTGATTGAGTGCGTACCGCTTCAGGGCTGCTGTTGATTGATTTCAACAGTAAGATGCTGATGACCATCAAAAGGCGTTAACGCGCTTTCGCCAAACCAGTCGCCGGTTTGCGGAGCGGCGCTGCCGTCACGCGCGATACGCACGCGCACCTTCACCTGATGCTGCGCCGAAAGCAGGCGTTCCGGCATCATGGCGTTACTGTCATCCAGCGTCAGCGATAGCGGAAAATGACTCAGCGGCAGTCTCTTCACTGCCACCGGAACCGGTGAAACACCGTCAGAAACAGAAATATACAACACTCCGCCCTGCGGTAACATTTTTTCTACCTTCGATCCCAGCGTCACGTTCAGCGTCAACTGACTGGTTTGCAGCCCGGCGGAAGCCTTCGCCTGCTCAATATCGCGCCTTACCTGTGCGATACGCGCATCGTTTGGCGGCAGCAGCGTCAGCATCGTTTGCCAAACGCCGATCGCCTTCTCGTACTGTTGCTGCTCAAAGGCATTAAATGCCGACAGGCTAAGTATGCGCACATTATCCGGTTCCTGCTTTAACATCGCATCCAGCAGCGCCTGCGCCTCACGATTGTCCTGCGCGTCGCTGGAGCGCGTAAGCACTTCCGCGTAGTTGAGTTTGATTTCACTGTTGTTCGGCGCCAGCTGCAGGGCGCGCTGAAACGCCTGAATCGCCGTATCGCGATTATTCAGCACCATGCCGATGCGGCCCAGCATCAGCCAGTCATGCAATCCGCCATCGTGCTGTTGCAGCGAAGTGCGCAGCCCCAGCCCCAGACGCGCCAGCTCCTCCAGCGTCAGCGGCTTCGCCTGCGGGTCCAGCAGGCGCGCGCGCAACGCCGGATACTCATTCTCTACCTGTTTCCAGGCGATCAGTCCCGGCAGACCGCCGGTTTTCAGATAACAGCCAAGGCTCACCAGCACCAGCAGCAGCGCCCCCGGCAGCAGCACCCAGCGGCTCAGCGGGCGCGCGGGCGCATCGTCAGACGCGGCGGGAATATCGCTCAGCAGCGTTTGTTGCAGCTCCTGCACCATCGGCTGACGCGCGTCGATAACGCCCTGCGCCTCATCCTGTTCCAGCTCCGCCAGACGCTGCTGGTAAAACACTTTGTTCAGCGCGTCCCGGTCGAGCGCCGCTGAACGATCGCTGCGCCAGCCCGCTGCCAGAAACAGCAGCAGCGCCGCCGCCAGCAGCGCGGTCAATACTATCCAGAAAAGAGTCATTCAGATTTCCTGTCGCTTTCCAGCAGCGCCGCCAGACGCTTTTGCTCCGCCTCGTCCAACCGCTCGATCTCCGGCGGCAGACGACGGCTGCGTAAAAATATTACCAGGCCGCCGGCCACGATAAACAGCAGCGGACCGGCCCACAGGATCAGCGTCGAGGGGATTACCGGCGGCTGATAGGTCACAAAATTACCGTAGCGCGCCACCATATATTGCGTAATCTGCTTCCCGCTCTGCCCCTGCTTCAACAGCTGATAGACCTTCAGACGCATATCGGCGGCGATCATGGCGTTGGAGTCGGCGATGCTGTTGTTCTGGCACTTAGGGCAGCGCAGCGAGGCGGTCAGCTCGCGATATTGCTGCTCCTGCTCTGCGGAGTCGAACTGCCAGGTCTCAATGGTCGCCAGCGCGCTCAGGCTGAACAGCAGCCCCGCCAGCAGAAGGATCAACGCTCTCATTTTTCCGCCTCCCTACTGTATTTTTCCCACAGCGGCCGCACTTCCTGCTGCCAGACGCGCGCGTTGAGATCGCCCGCATGGCGATAGCGGATAATGCCCTTACCGTCGATCAGAAAGGTTTCCGGCGCGCCGTACACGCCCAGATCGAGGCCGAGCATGCCGCTGCCGTCATACAGGCTGAGCGCGTAAGGATTGCCCAGCGTATTGAGCCAGTTAATCGCTTTTGCGCGATCGTCTTTGTAATTGAGACCGACCACGCGCACGCCCTGCTCCGCCAGCGTATTAAGATACTGATGTTCGGCGCGGCAGGTAGGACACCAGGTGGCCCAGACGTTCAGCAGCAGCGGCTTGCCGTCCGCCAGCACCGACTGATCCCATGTTTTACCCGGCGTATCCAGCGCCTCCAGCGTAAACAGCGGCACCGGTTTGCCGATCAGCGCCGACTCCAGCCGCGTGGGATCGTCGCCATCGGCGTTGCGCGACAGCTGCCACATCAGCGCGACCGCCAGCAGCAGAAACAGCACCAGCGGAATATAGAGGATCTTCTTATTCATACCAGCTCCCGTTGCGCCTTTTTACGGCTGCGATAACGCGGGTCGAGCAGACAGAGCAGGCCGCCGAACGCCATAAACAGGCCGCCGTACCATATCCAGCGCACAAAAGGTTTGTAATAAATCCGCACCGCCCAGGCGCCGCCGTCCAGTTCTTCGCCGAGCGCCGCATAGAGATCGCGCGTCAGGCCGCCGTCGATGGCCGCCTCGGTCATCATGCTACGCGCCACGCTGTAGTAGCGCTTTTCCGCCCGCAGCGTCGCTTCCGGCCTGCCGTCGCGCGTCACATCGATAATCGCCGCGCCGCCGCTGTAGTTGGGGCCATTCACGGCGCGCACGTCGCGGAAGACAAAGTGGTAACGGTGAATATCGACGCTGTCGCCCGCTTTCATGCGCACGTCGCGCTCGACGCTGTAGTTCTGACTGAAAGCGATGCCGATTACCGTCACAGCAACACCCAGATGGCCGAACACCATGCCCCAGTGACTACGAGACAGGCGCGTCAGGCCGCGCAGCAGGCTGTGACGATGGGTGGCGCGCTCGTGCAGCTCCAGCAGCGTCAGCATAATGACCCACAGCGCCATCATCAGCCCGACTGCCGTCATCGCCTCGATGCGGTCCTGCATCAGCCACGGCAGCAGCAGCGACAGTAGCAGCGTCGCCAGCAGCGCCAGCGCCAGCCGTTTCCAGAGTTTCTGCGGCTCGTCGCGGCGCCAGCGCACCAGCGGCCCTATGCCCAGCAGCAGCGCGAACGGCGCCATCAGCGCGCTGAACATGGTGTTAAAGAAAGGTTCGCCAATGGAAATGGTGCCCAACCCCAGCTGTTTATGCACCAGCGGCAGCAGCGTGCCCAACAGCACCACCAGCATGCCGGCAATCAGCAGGACATTGTTGCCGAGCAAAAAGGATTCGCGCGACCAAAAATCATTCTGCACCCGGCTGCGCACCCGTCCGCCTTTGACTGCATAAAGCAGCAGCGAGCTGCCGATCACAATCACCAGGAAAGCGAGAATAAACATGCCGCGCGCCGGATCGGAGGCGAAGGCATGCACCGAGACCAGCACGCCGGAACGCACCAGGAAGGTGCCGAGCAAGCTGAGCGAAAAGGCGGTGATCGCCAGCAGCACCGTCCAGGCTTTAAAGGTGCCGCGCTTTTCCGTCACCGCCAGCGAGTGAATCAGCGCGGTGCCCGCCAGCCACGGCATAAAGGAGGCGTTCTCCACCGGGTCCCAGAACCACCAGCCTCCCCAGCCGAGCTCATAATAGGCCCAGGCGGAACCCAGTACGATGCCAACGGTGAGAAACAGCCAGGCCGCGATGGTCCAGGGGCGTGACCAGCGCGCCCAAGCGGTGTCCAGCCGTCCCGCCATCAGCGAGGCGATGGCGAAGGCGAAGGCGACAGAAAAGCCGACATAACCCATATAAAGCAGCGGCGGATGGAAGATCAGCCCGATATCCTGCAACATCGGATTCAGATCGTGCCCGTCAATGGGATAAGCGGGCAGCGTGCGGGTAAAAGGGTTGGAGGTGAAAATAATAAACAGCAGAAAGCCGAAGTTGATCATCCCCATTACCGCCAGCACGCGCGCCACCGCATCCTGCGGCATGCCGCGACTGAAGATCGCCACTGCCAGCGTCCAGCCGCTGAGCATCAAAACCCACAGCAGCAGCGAACCTTCATGCGCCCCCCAGGTGGCGGCGATGCGGTAGTAGATCGGCAGCTGGCTGTTAGCGTTGCTGACCACGTAAGCCACGGTAAAATCGTTAACGATAAAGGCGTGCACCAGTACGCCAAAGCTGCCCGCCACGCAAAGAAACAGCCCAACGGCAAGCGGACGCGCCAGTCCGGTGAGACGGCTGTCCTGCCGCGCCGCGCCCCACAGCGGATAAACGCTGAGCAGTAGCGCTAACGCCAGTCCAAGGCAGAGCAGATAGTGTCCGATTTCCGGCATCATGAGCGATTGCCCTCGCTGTGCCGATGATTTTGCTTCATCGCGTCGGCGATCTCCGGCGGCGTATATTTCTCATCATGCTTCGCCAGCACCTCCTTCGCCCGGATCAGGTTGCCCGCCTGAAGCTCGCCCTGCGCCACGACGCCCTGCCCTTCGCGGAACAGATCGGGCAGGATGCCCTCATAGCTGACATTGACCACCCCGTTAGCGTCATAGAGTTTAAAAGAGATCTGTAACGTTTTTTCATCACGCTTCACGCTGCCAGGCATCACCATGCCGCCGACGCGCAGCCGCTGTCCCGGCTCCGGTTTGGCATGCTCTTCGCCCTTGCCGTAGAGAATTTCGCTGGGCGTATAGAAAAGATCGATATTGGAACGCAGCGCGTACATCACCAGCGCGGTCGCCAGGCTCAGCCCAACCAGGATCGCCACGACCACGTAGAGGCGGTTTTTACGACGGGTATTCACATTATTCTCCTGCCGCCTGGCTTGCGGCCTGTTTCATTTTTGCCGCCCTGATGCGGCGCTCACGAGCCTGATGCTGACGAACGCTTTTAAGCAGTTGACGACGCTGCCATGCGGTATGCGCCACCAGAATCATCAGCGAGCCCAGGGTAAAACAGACGGCCAGCCAGACGTAAAAGCCGTAGCCGCCCATGGCGAAAAAGTCGTACCAGGAAGAAAAAGCGGGTCTCATGCGGCGCGCCCTCCTTTATTAACCAGCGCGGCCACCCAGGGACGATGGCGCTCGGTCAGCAGAATAAGATTGCGCAGACGCATCAGCGTTAAGGTGATAAACAGCAGCAGATAACCGAGAATCGACCAGCGCAGCGGCGTGCGCATGCTCGGCGCGATCGCCTGTTGCAGCATGCCGGACGAGCCCTGATGCAGCGTGTTCCACCACTGTACCGAGAAGTGGATAACGGGAATATTGACCACGCCGACGAGGATTAAAATGCTGGCGGCGCGGCCCGCCATGCGCCGGTCGTCAAAGGCTTTGTACAGGGCGATGACGCCCAGATAGAGAAACAGCAACACCAGCTCCGAGGTCAGACGCGCGTCCCAGATCCACCAGGTGCCCCACATCGGTTTACCCCAGGCGGAGCCTGTGATCAGGGCGATAAAAGTGAAAGTCGCGCCCACCGGCGCCATCGCGGCGGCGGCCAGATCGGCCATTTTCATCTGCCATACCAGGCCAGTGAAGGCGGCGACGGCCATCGCGCTGTAAATGCCCATCGACCAGATGGCGGCCGGCACATGCAGATAGATGATGCGGTAGCTCTCCCCCTGCTGGTAATCCGCCGGCGCGAAGCCGAAGCCCCATCCCCAGCCGGTCAGCAACGTCAGTGCCGCCAGCAGCGCGCACCCGGGGACCAGTCGGCCGCTAAACTGATAGAGCCGTTCCGGCTTCGCCAGCTGATGTATCCATTTCCACATTGTTATTGCTCACGGTAAAAAATATAAATCGGTTCATCTCTTAATGGAGGCTGATACGCAGCGCCGCCGCCGTTGCGAACGGCGCCAGGCAGGCGCTGGCCGCCAGCATGGCGCCCAAAATCGCCAGGTAGCCGCCAATCGGCAGCCCCATGCCAGCCGCGTCAATCGCCGCGCTGGCAAAAATTAACACCGGCACCGCCAGCGGCAGCACCAGCAGGCTTAGCAGCACCCCGCCCCGCCGCAGCCCGACGGTTAACGCCACGCCGATAGCCCCCAGCAGGCTGAGCGTCGGCGTGCCGAGCAGGATCGTCAGCGCCAGCGCGCGCCAGCCGGCGACGTTAAGCGACAGCAGCAACGCCGCCAGCGGCGACAGCAGCAGCAGCGGCAGTCCGGTAATCAGCCAGTGCGCGATCACTTTGCCCAGCACGGTAACCGGCAGAGGCGTCGGCAGCAGCAATAGCTGTTCCAGCGATCCGTCGGCGAAGTCGTCGCGAAACAGCCGTTCCAGCGCCAGTAGCGACGAGAGCAGCGCGGCCACCCACGCCACGCCCGGCGCAATGCGCGCCAGCAGCTGCGGCTCAGGGCCGATGCCCAGCGGGAACAGCGTGATCACGATTAAAAAAAACCACAGCGGGTTAATCACTTCCGCGCCGCTGCGAAAAGCGATGCGCAGCTCGCGCTGTATGACGCGCCCCAGCATCAGAAAGGCTCTCCCGTCGTCAGGCTGATTTTGCGCAGCGGACAAGCGGCGGAAGGCAACGGCTGATGCGTGGTTAATATCACCATGCCGCCGTTTTGCGCATGGCGTACAAACAGCGCCATCAGTTTTTTTACGCCGTCGACGTCGATGGCCGTCAGGGGCTCATCCAGAATCCAGACCGGCGCCTTGCTAAGCCAGAGCCGCGCCAGCGCAACGCGTCGCTGCTGCCCGGCCGACAGCTGCGCCGTCGCCATCTCTTCAAAACCGAGCAGATCAACTGCCTCAAGCGCGGCGAAGCGCTGCGCTTCGTCGCAGTCGGCATGATAAAAGGCGAGATTTTCCAGCGGCGAAAGCACGGTTTTCACGCCGGGATGATGACCGAGAAACAGCAGGTCGCGATGCCACTGCGCGCGCTGTCGGGAAAGCGGCTCTCCCTGCCAGCGCACTTCGCCGCGTTCCGCGCTGCTAAGCCCCGCCAGCAGCCGCAGCAGCGAGGTTTTACCTGCGCCGTTAGGCCCTTCGATCTGAACTATATCGCCGTGATTAACCGCGAAACTGAGATCGCTGAACAGTACGCGTTCATCGCGTATGCAGGTCAGATTGGTGGCTTCCAGCATGAGAGGAAAATGTCGCACTATTGAATCGGGCCGCGATAATAACATAAGTCAGTATTACCCCGTAGCCTGACCACTGCTCAGGAAACCCTGGATCTGGTCAAATAACCTGCATTAGATCAATCTTTTGCCTAAAAAAACAACAGCATTAAAGCTTTGTTACTTTTTACCTAAAGTTACGTCACATTTTACTTACTTTAAAACTGGCTACGCTTAAAGGATTGTTCAACACCACTGGGGTTTATATGACGTCACAACAGCAGCAAGATAATGAAATCGAAGTTGAAAGCGAAGAGAAGGATCAGGGTGAGGAAATTGAGGTAGACGAGGAGCAGCTTCCTTCACGCGCAGCGGCGATTCATGAACAGATCCGCCAAGATGGCGAAAAGGAGCTGGAGCGTGACAGTCTGGCGCTACTGTGGTCGGCGGTCGCCGCCGGAATCTCTATGGGCGCGTCGCTGATGGCGAAAGGAATTTTTCAGGTGCATCTGGCGGGCGTGCCGGGCGCGTTTCTGCTGGAGAATCTGGGCTATACCTTTGGTTTTATCATCGTGATTATGGCGCGTCAGCAGCTGTTTACCGAAAACACGGTTACCGCCGTGTTGCCGATCATGCATAAACCCACCGGCGGTAATTTCCTTCTGCTGCTGCGCCTGTGGGGCATGGTGCTGTTAGGCAACCTGATCGGCACCGGGCTGGCCGCGCTGGCGTTCACCTGGATGCCGATATTTGATGAGCCGACGCGCCTCGCCTTTACCCATATCAGCGAAAAAGTCATGGAGAACTCGCCGGGAGAGATGTTCGCTAACGCGGTTATAGCGGGCTGGATTATCGCCACTATGGTGTGGATGTTCCCCTCATCAGGGGCGGCGAAACTGCTGGTGATCGTGCTGATGACCTGGCTGGTGGCGCTGGGCGACCTGTCGCACATCGTCGTGGGTTCGGTAGAAGTCTGGTATCTGGTGTTTACCGGCGCGCTGCCGTGGCAGGAGTTTATCTGGCCTTTCGCCCTGCCTACGCTGGCCGGCAATATTATCGGCGGCACCTTTATCTTCGCCCTGCTCAGCCATGCGCAGATCCGCAACGATATGAGCAATAAAGCAAAAGCACAGGCAGAAGCGGATCGGAAAAAAGAGACGCGCCAGCAGAAAAAAGCACAGGAAAACCGCAATCCACGGTAAAAATTGTCGAGAGAATAAGCAGTCAGGCGGGCAAGTGGTTAATTCGCGGAAGAAATTGCGCTATACTGCCCGCCGCCGTCCCCTTAGTTAAATGGATATAACGAGCCCCTCCTAAGGGCTAGTTGTAGGTTCGATTCCTGCAGGGGACGCCATCTCACCGTTCGCCACCTTCCGTTAAAGTTCGCAAAACCTCGCTCCCATTAAGGCTCATGCCAAAGACTCGTCCGTACTTGTTCGCCGTCGTTCGTTGACAGCCTGACTTTTAACTGGGTAAATTCTGGGTAAACCAACTTTACCCATCTGGATTTTACCCAATGCTCACCGTTAAGCAGATTGATGCCGCAAAGCCCAAGGAAAAGCCGTACAGGATTTCAGACGGCAACGGGCTTTATCTTTATATCCCCGCCTCAGGAAAGAAGGTTTGGCAGTTGCGATATCAATTTGAGGGAAAGGAAAAGATTCACACGGTTGGTAAGTATCCGGAGATCGGACCGGCAGATGCCCGCAATATTGCTTTCGAAGTGAAGCGCGACCTGGCTATCGGATTAAATCCCGCAGCAAAGAAAAAGCAGCAGGACAAGGTGCCTGATACATTCGGTTCAATCTATGAGGAATGGTATAAGCATAAAAAGCAGGTGTGGTCTGAGGGCTATGCTGTTGAGCTGCAGCGCATGTTTGAAGCCGACATCCTTCCTTATATAGGCAAGATGGCTATGGATGACATTGAGCCGATGACGCTGCTAAAGGTGCTGAGGAGATTTGAAGAGCGCGGCGCCATGGAGAGGGCAAATAAAGCACGGCGCCGGTGTGGAGAGGTTTTCAGATACGCGGTGGTTACTGGTCGAGCCAAATATAATCCAGCCCCTGACCTGGCTGATGCAATGAAGGGATACCGTAAAAAGAACTTTCCTTTCCTGCCAGCTGAGCAGATACCTGCATTCAACCAGGCGCTTGCCGGTTACTCAGGAAGTATCGTTTCAAAGATAGCAACTCAGATTTTGCAATACACCGCGATGCGCACAAAAGAACTTCGGTCCATGCAATGGGCGAACGTCGATTTTGAGAACAGGATTATCACCATCGATGCTGAAGTAATGAAAAGCCGCAAGCAGCATCTGGTGCCAATGTCTCAGCAGGTTCATGACCTGCTCAGGCAACTGCAGCCGATCACCTCCATCTCCCATTTTGTTTTCGCCGGCCGTAACGATAAAAAGAAATCAATTAGTGAAAATGCCGTTCTGCTGGTAATCCGACAAATTGGATATGAGGGGCTGGCAAGCGGGCATGGCTTCCGCCATCAGTTCAGCACAATACTTAACGAGCATGGCTGGCCACATGATGCCATTGAGCGCCAACTGGCCCACGTAGACCGAAACAACATCCGTGGCATCTATAACCACGCGCAGTATCTTGAAAAGCGCAAAGAGATGATGCAGTGGTGGGCTGACTATATAGACGGCAAAAAAGATTAATCATCCGGGCATGCAAAGCTTTGGCAAAGGTCACAAAGCCATGCGTGTCCCAAATTTGTCTCACCTCACTCTTGCCTTCTTCATTCCTGCCGTTAAGATCAGACAACTCTCATAAGGATGGTTTGACTATGATCGGGATGTTAACAAGATATGCGTCTGTCGGGGTGGTAAACACAGCTATACACTGGGTGGTGTACGGCCTGTTTTGCTATGGCTTGATGACAACGCAGGCAGTAGCAAATTTAGCCGGATTCGCATTTGCTGTAACTTTTTCCTTTTTTGCTAATGCTTATTTCACTTTCAAAAAGAAAGCCACAGGACCGCGTTACATTGCCTATGTAATTTTTATGGGATTTCTGAGCTACTCCGTAGGAGGTTTATCGGACAAACTTGGCCTTCACCCTATTGCAACACTTATTATATTTTCTCCGGCAAGCGTGATTGTTGGATTTCTTTTCTTTAATTACTTTGTATTTAAGGACAAAGCGCAATGAGAATTTCACTCATAGTTCCTGTTTTTAATGAAGAAGACACAATCGATCTTTTTTATAGAACGGTTAGAAGCAATGAAGCATTAAAAGATATTGATGTAGAGATCATCTTTGTCAATGATGGAGTAAGGATAAGACTGAGGAAATCATAAATTTCATTGCAGGGCA
>NZ_JANION010000024.1:0-25674 GCF_024610815.1 Mixta sp. | reverse complement strand
CTTTGCACTAATTAATCTCATGCCGTTTTGCTCATTAATCAGCGACCTCAGGTCGTAAGGACTTCAAGGGATAATAAACATAATGGTCAAATCTCAACCGTTTCTGAGATATATCTTGCGGGCAATCCCTGCTGTCGCGCTGGCGACGTTACTCTCAGCATGTAGTGGTCATCACAGACAGAATGCGCAAACTGAGACCCATGCAGTTAATAACCACAATGGTTTTTTACTTCAAGCGTCTCAGGATGAATTTGAACAAATGGTGCAGAATGTCGATATTAAATCGCGCATTCTGGAACAATATGCCGACTGGAAAGGCGTGCGTTATCGTCTTGGCGGCACCACCAAACGCGGCATCGATTGCTCCGCCTTTGTTCAGGTAACTTTTCGTGAGCAGTTTGGTCTCGATCTGCCGCGATCCACATGGGAACAAAAAGATACCGGACGTCAGGTTTCACGCAGCAAGCTGCGTCCCGGCGATTTGGTCCTGTTTCGCGCCGGCTCTACCGGTCGTCACGTAGGTATTTATCTGGGCAACGATAATTTTGTCCATGCATCAACCAGCAGCGGCGTCATGATTTCCAGCCTGAATGACGCCTACTGGAAAAACCGTTATCGGGAAGCACGGCGCGTATTGAGCCGAACGCAAAGTTAATTTATCCCTGAAGTCATTTAATATTAATGAGCAATTAAAAACGCTGCCACGGCAGCGTTTTTTTCGCCCGTTATTTCCACATTCGAAAAATGTTTTGCCTGACACGTCATCAGGAATAACAAGACATCAGGTCCCCACTCGTTATATTCTCCACGTTTATTATCAGAGCCCGGCTGTACTAAATCTCACCATAAGAACAGGCCAAAGCGAGAGACGATGCCCAATGCCGTTATCCAGAGTTATAAAGCGCCATGCAGTTCACCCGCGCAGGATAGCCGGACTCAGCGCCATTACAGGCTTCGTTTTTTTCATGATATTTAGTGCCGTTGCGCTATTTATTATTCATCATAAGCGTGCGCAGCAGCATGACAGGCTGGCTAATGCCGGCAAAGCCTATATTTATGCATTATTCGATAATCTCGAAAAAAGCCTGCTGCCGCTGCTGCCCTATACTGATGGCAATTGCCAGCAGGCCAGCGGCGAACTCTCGTCACGCGCCGCCTTTACCGCCGGCGTTCGCTCGATTCTGCTGGTGCGTGCGGGCAATGTATGGTGTTCATCGGCCACCGGCGCCTTTTTACTGCCGGCGCACACATTTTCCCCATCGCTGATGCTTTCCCGCAGCCGCGACGTCAGGCTGGTCGCCGGCACGCCTAAAATTCCGCACAGGCCCGCCCTTCTGCTGTGGCTGGCGCACCCAACGCATAGTCATCAAGGGGTGCTGACCACGCTCGATTTGAATATGACCCCTCTGCTGATGCTGGCGGCGCGTCAGCATGGTATTGACGGTCTGGCGATAGCGGCAGGCAACCTGGCGCTGTTGACCTGGAATAATCACCTTATCCCGCGCGCGGCGCTGCCAACCGCGCCGCTGCGCCAGTTCACCCTGCCAGGTTATCCCTTAACTTTCTACCTGTACGGCAGCAATTTGCCGATGATGGATATGGCCATGGCCCTGCTGGCGGGGCTGTTGCTGGCGGTGGCGGTGGCTTCCGGCTGCTGGCTGATTTTTTCCCTGCGCCTGCGTCCCGGAAAAGAAATCCTGGCGGCCATCAAGCGCAATGAATTTCATGTGGTTTATCAACCTTTGATCGAAGCCGTATCCGGCCGCGTTTACGGGCTGGAGGCGCTGCTGCGCTGGACGCATCCCCTCACCGGGCCCATTCCGCCGGACGCGTTTATCAGCTACGCCGAAAGCCAGAATATGATTGTGCCGCTGACGCGCCATCTGTTTACGCTGGTGGCGCGCGACGCGCGTCTGCTCTGCCCTCATCTGCCGTCGGGCGTTACGCTGGGTCTGAATATCGCGCCTGGCCATCTGGCCGCCGACAGCTTCAGGCAGGATGTGGATGCGTGGATAGCAACGATGCCGACCGCCCATTTCGACTACGTGTTTGAGATCACCGAGCGCACCATGGTCTCTGAAAAAAACGCGGCGGAGATGTTTGACTGGCTGCGCGCGCAGCAGATCGCCATTGCGATTGACGATTTCGGCACCGGCCACAGCGCGCTTATCTATCTGGAAAAATTCTGCTTTGATTATTTAAAGATCGATCGCGGCTTTATCCAAAGCATCGGTATGGAAACCGTGACCTCGCCAGTGCTGGACGTGGTGCTGAACCTGGCGCGCAAGTTGAATCTGAAAACGGTGGCCGAAGGGGTGGAGACCGAAGAACAGGCCGCCTGGCTGCTGAAGCGCGGCGTCACGCATATGCAGGGCTATCTTTTCAGCCGCCCGCTGCTGCCCGATGAACTGATCGCCTGGCTGCAAAAGCGCCAGGCGCACTTACTGATGGCGCAGCCCGAAAATGACTGACCAGCACGCCGATGGGCGTCGCCTATTAATGCGGGAGTTTACTGACCTGATGTTACTTCGTCTGTTGATACTGATCCTGTTTTGCAGCACGGCGCTGAACGCGCAGGCAGATATCATTCGTGAAAGTTATGCCTTCGCCGAGCTGGGGAAGCCTAAATATGATGTCAACTTCACTCATTTTGACTACGTTAACCCGGCGGCGCCGAAAGGCGGCAAGATTACCCTGGCGGTGATCGGTAATTATGATAACTTCAACCGCTACGCCTCGCGCGGTTATCCCGGCATACGCACCGATGCGCTGTACGACTCGCTGTTTACCGCATCCGAAGATGAGATCGGCAGCTACTATCCGCTGATTGCGGAATATGCCCGCTATCCCGCCGATTTCAAATGGGCGGAAATCACGCTTAATCCGCGTGCGCGTTTTCAAAACGGCACGCCGATCACGGCGCAGGATGTCGCCTTTACCTTTGAAAAATTTATGACCGAAGGGGTGCCTTCGTTCCGCGTGTTCTATAAAGGCACAACGGTCAAAGCGCTCTCCCGGCTGACGGTGCGCATCGAACTGCCAAAAGCGGATCGCAGCATGATGCTGGGTCTGTTTACTTTGCCGGTGCTGTCGGAAGCGTTCTGGCGCCAGCATAAATTCAACGAGCCGCTGGGCTATCCGCCGCTCTCCAGCGGCCCTTACCGCATTACCTCTTATAAGGTCGGGCAATATATTGTCTATTCGCGCGTAAAGGACTACTGGGCGGCCGATTTACCGGTTAATAAAGGACGCTTCAATTTTGACACTATCCGCTATGACTACTACCTGGACGACAATGTCGCTTTCGAGGCGTTTAAAGCGGGCGCTTACGATTTTCGCGCTGAAGGCTCGGCAAAAAACTGGGCGACGCAGTATCGCGGCGACAGCTTCGATAAGCAGCAGATCGTGAAAGCGCCGCGTCCGAATCAGGTGACCACCGACGCCGCCTGGCTGGCGTTTAACAATGAAAAACCGCTGTTTCAGGACCGCCGCGTCCGTCAGGCGCTGACGCTGGCGTTTGATTTCGAATGGATGAATAAAGCGCTGTTTTATCACGCATACCAGCGCACCAGCAGCTATTTCCAGAACACCGAGTATGCGGCGCACGGCTACCCTGACGCCGCCGAACTGGAAATCCTGGCGCCTTATAAAGGCAAAATCCCCGACGAGGTATTCAGCCAGCGCTTTCAATCGCCGGTCAGCGACGGCAGCGGCTACGACCGCGCCAACCTGCTACGCGCGATGAAGCTGCTGGAAGAGGCTGGCTGGCGGCTGAAAAACCGTCAACTGGTCAACGCCGCAGGCCAGCCGTTTCGGTTTGAACTGCTGGTGAAAAGCGGCGGCAACATCAGCTGGACGCTGCCGTTTCAGCACAGCCTGAAGCGGCTGGGCATTATCATGGAGATTCGCCAGGTCGACAGTTCGCAATATTTGCGACGCCTGCGCCGGGGCGATTATGATATGACCTCGACGGTCTATTATGCCATGCCCTGGCCAAACAGCGGACTAAGCCAGATGTGGCAGTCGCAGTTTATCGACTCTACCTGGAACCAGGCGCGGGTGAAAAATCCGGTACTGGATGCGTTGATCGATCGCATTCTGGCGCACCAGGGCAATAAAAAGGCGCTGCTGCCGTTAGGACGCGCGCTGGATCGGGTGCTGTTATGGAACAACTATATGATTCCGATGTGGTATAGCGCGGAAGATCGCTACGCCTGGTGGAATAAATTTTCGCAACCTGCGGTCACGCCTGCCTATTCCGTAGGGCTGGATAACTGGTGGTACGATGTTAATAAAGCCGCAAAATTGCCGGCCCAACGGCGTTAAGGAGTGGGATTGGGCGCTTATCTAATCCGTCGTCTGCTGCTGATTGTGCCGACGCTGTGGGCGATCATTACGCTGAACTTTTTTATCGTGCAAATCGCGCCTGGCGGCCCGGTCGAGCAGGCGCTGGCCAACGCGCAGTTTGGGCAGACCAGCGGCCTGCCCGGAGGCGGAGAAAACGCCAGCAGCCGCGCGATGTTGAACAGTTCGCCGGGCGATAATCAGTATCGCGGCTCACGCGGGCTGGACCCCGAAGTGGTAGCGGAGATAACCAAACGCTACGGCTTCGATAAGCCATTGCATGAACGCTATTTCACGCTGCTGTGGAACTACGTGCGCTTCGATTTCGGCGACAGCCTGTTCCGCAGCGCTTCGGTGGTGCAGATGATCAAAGACAGTCTGCCGGTTTCCGTCTCGCTGGGGTTGTGGAGTACGCTGATTATTTATCTGGTGTCGATCCCGCTGGGCATTAAAAAGGCGGTGCGTAACGGCAGCGCCTTCGATATCTGGAGCAGCACGCTGATTATCATCGGCTACGCGATCCCCGCCTTTCTGTTCGCCATTATGCTGATCGTCCTGTTTTCCGGCGGCAGCTATTTCGACTGGTTCCCGCTGCGCGGCCTGACGTCGCCGCAGTTCGACCAGCTACCGTGGTATGCGAAAATCGGCGACTATTTTTGGCACATTACGCTGCCGGTGCTGGCGACGGTGATCGGCGGCTTCGCTACCCTGACCATGCTGACGAAAAATTCGTTTCTCGACGAGATCCGCAAGCAGTACGTGGTGACCGCGCGCGCCAAAGGGCTCGATGAGAAAAAGGTGCTTTACCGCCACGTCTTCCGCAACGCCATGCTGTTAGTGATCGCCGGCTTTCCGGCCACCTTTATCAGCATGTTTTTCACCGGCTCGCTGCTGATTGAGGTGATGTTTTCGCTGAACGGCCTGGGGCTGCTCGGCTATGAAGCCACCATCCAGCGCGACTATCCGGTGATGTTCGGCACGCTGTATATCTTTACGCTGATCGGCCTGCTGTTGAATATCCTGAGCGATATCACCTATACGCTGGTCGATCCCCGCATCGATTTCGAGGGACGCTGATGAGCCGTTTAAATCCGGTCAACCAGGCGCGCTGGCAGCGCTTCCGGCAGAACCGTCGCGGCTACTGGTCGCTGTGGCTGTTCGCGCTGATTTTCGTGCTGAGCCTGTGCGCCGAACTGCTGGCGAACGATAAGCCGCTGCTGGTGCATTATCAACATCGCTGGTACGCCCCACTGCTGTTCGACTATACCGAAAGCGACTTCGGCGGCCCGTTCGCCACCTCCGCCGACTATCAGGACCCCTGGCTGCAACAGCGGCTGGCGCAGGATGGCTGGGCGCTGTGGGCGCCGATCCGCTTCGGCGCCAACACCATTAACTTTGCTACAAAAGTGCCCTTCCCTTCGCCGCCTTCGGCGCAGAACTGGCTCGGCACCGACGCCAACGGCGGCGACGTGCTGGCGCGCATTCTGTACGGCACGCGCATCTCACTGCTGTTCGGCCTGATGCTGACGCTGATCTCCAGCGTAATCGGCGTAACCGTCGGTGCGGTGCAGGGCTACTTCGGCGGTAAGGTGGATCTGTTCGGCCAGCGCTTTATTGAGATCTGGTCAGGCATGCCGACGCTGTTTCTGATTATTCTGCTCTCCAGCGTGATACAGCCGGGTTTCTGGTGGCTGCTGGCGATCACCGTGGCGTTCGGCTGGATGAGTCTGGTGGGCGTCGTGCGCGCCGAGTTCCTGCGCACGCGCAACTTTGACTATATCCGCGCGGCCATGGCGCTCGGCGTCAGCGATAGCCGCATTATGCTGCGCCATATGCTGCCGAATGCGATGGTGGCGACGCTCACCTGGCTGCCCTTTATTCTCTGCGGTTCGATCACCACGCTGACCTCGCTCGATTTCCTCGGCTTCGGCCTGCCGCTCGGCTCGCCGTCGCTCGGGGAGCTGCTGCTGCAGGGGAAAAACAATCTGCAGGCGCCATGGCTCGGCCTGGCGGGATTTTTCACCCTGGCCATTTTACTGTCGCTGCTGATTTTTATCGGCGAAGCGGTGCGCGACGCGTTCGATCCCGCGAAGGTATAACTCTATGACCTCTCCCCTGCTCAGCATCAATCATCTCAGCATCGCCTTTCGTCACGGCGCAACCGAACGCCGCGTGGTCGACGATATTTCACTCTCCGTCGAGGCGGGCGAAACCCTGGCGCTGGTGGGCGAATCGGGATCGGGCAAAAGCGTGACCGCCCTTTCCGTGATGCGCCTGCTGCCTTCGCCGCCGGTCACCTGGCCGCAGGGCGAAATCCTGTTCGCCGGACAGGATCTGCTGCGCGCCGATGAGCGCGCCCTGCAACGTCTGCGCGGCAACCGCATCGCGATGATTTTCCAGGAGCCGATGGTCTCGCTGAATCCGCTGCACACGCTGGAGAAACAGCTGTACGAGGTGCTGTCGCTGCATCGCGGCATGCGGCGCGAGGCGGCGCGCGCCGAAATGCTGAGCTGTCTCGATCGGGTCGGCATCCGTAACGCCCGCGGCCGCCTTGCCGACTATCCGCATCAGCTTTCCGGCGGCGAGCGTCAGCGCGTGATGATCGCCATGGCGCTGCTGACCCAGCCGGAACTGCTGATTGCCGATGAGCCGACGACGGCGCTGGACGTGACGGTACAGGCGCAGATCCTGACGCTGCTCAAGGAGCTGAAGCAGGAACTGAATATGGGCCTGCTGTTTATTACCCATAACTTTACTATCGTCCGCCAGCTGGCTGACAGCGTCAGCGTGATGCAGAACGGCAAAATCGTCGAGCATAACCGCTGCGACACCCTGTTTAGCGCGCCGCAGCATTCCTATACGCGCCAGCTGATCGACGCGGAACCGGAGGGACGCCCCGATCCAGTCGATCTCAGCCAGCCTGCGCTGCTACAGGTAAACGGACTACAGGTCGCCTTTGCCGTCAGGCGCGGGCTGCTGCGCCGGGTGACGCATCAGCATCACGCGTTGAAAAATCTCAGCTTCAGCCTGCGCCCCGGCGAAAGCCTGGGGCTGGTCGGCGAATCAGGCTCCGGCAAAAGCACCACCGGGCTGGCGCTGCTACGGCTTATCGCCTCGCAGGGGGAGATTCTGTTCGCCGGTCAGCCGCTGCAAAACCTCAGCCGCCGACAGATGCTGCCCTGGCGGCCGCGGCTGCAGGTGGTCTTTCAGGACCCTAACTCGTCGCTGAATCCACGTCTTAACGTGGTGCAGATTATTGAAGAAGGGCTGCGCGTGCATCGCCCGACGCTGACGCCGCAGCAGCGCGAGGAACAGGTAATTAACGCGATGCGCGAAGTGGGGCTCGATCCTGAGACGCGCCATCGCTATCCGGCGGAGTTTTCCGGCGGACAGCGGCAGCGTATCGCTATTGCCCGCGCCCTGATCCTGCAGCCGGAGCTGGTCATTCTGGATGAACCGACCTCATCGCTCGATCGATCCGTGCAGAAGCAGATCCTGGCGCTGCTGAAAAAATTACAGCGGGAACATCGTATCGCCTGGATTTTTATTAGCCACGATTTGCAGGTGGTGCGCTCGCTCTGCCACCAGGTGATCGTGCTGCGTCAGGGCGAAGTGGTGGAACAGGGAGATTGCGAGGCGGTATTCGCCGCGCCGCAGCAGGCGTATACGCGCCTGCTGCTGACGCACAGCCTGAGCTGAGCGCGACGGGAAGACGCGCTATCCGTCGCAGGTGAAGGTTTCGCCATCGCGAGACGCCCGGCTTGCGTACGGCGCAGAGGCGCAACGAGCAAAGAAGTGATAGCCGCGCGGCGGCCGGCGCGGCGTTTTACGGCGATACGCGCGTTCTTAACGAACGTGGGCGGTAAAGGTTTCCGCAATCGCCACGCCCTGATTTTTCAGGCGCACGGTGGCAGCGCTCTCATCGCTGCGCTGCACAAACAGGCAGGGTTCGCCCTGCCATTCTATCACGGCGCAGTCGACCTGAATGTCAGCCAGCATGGCGCGCATTTTCTGCATAATGTCCCAGGCTGACGCGCCGTCATGGCTGAGCAAACGCAGGCCGATCAAATCATCTTCCGCCGCCAGCGTATTCAGCGCGTGCGGCTCCACTACGCCGCCCGTCAGACCGGCAGCCCAGCGATAGCTTTCTGGTAAACGGTGTACCACCGACAGCTGTAGAGTGTTCAAATGCAATCCCCAGAGCATCTGATGCCCGCCGTGCTTACTGCGCGGCCGGTTTTTTACCGGGCGACGCAGAAGACGTTGAGCATTTATCGTTACGGCATTTTGAGAGTTATCTCTCATTTTGCTGCTATATGTATCGCGTTAAGGAAAGGCGCACAACCATTTTTGCTTCATTTCCGTAACTTTTACACGCGATTACTTTCACATATAATCAACAATTGGCCGTTGCGCCAGGGGGAACAGCCATCAGGCGGCAGCTGAGGATTTGCGCGTCCGGCTGGCGTAAAAATAGAGCAGCAGCGAACAGGTAGCGCACAGCGCGATGGACCACACCATCGGCCAGGCGCTGGTGAAGTTCGCCATTGAGAGCAGCGCCCCCACCAGCGCGCCGACGCCGAAACGCAGCGTGCCCGCCAGCGATGAAGCGGTGCCGGCGATATGTGGAAACTCATCCAGAATCACCGCCATGGCATTGGAAGAGACCATCGCCACGCAGCCGATAAACATCGCCACGCCGAACACCAGCGGCAAAAAGCCCAGCCCGAAAGCACTGACGATCAGCAGCCAGATGCCCATCGCAAACTGAATCACCAGCCCGAAGCGGAACATCGCCAGCGGCCCGAAGCGCCGCACCGAGCGGCTGTTAATCAGCGTCATAATAAACAGGAACACCACGTTCAGCGCAAAGTAGTAGCCGAAATGCTGCGGCGAGACGTGATTGACTTCGATATAGACAAACGGCCCGGCATTGAGGAAAGAGAACAGTCCGGCGAATGAGAAGCCGCTGGCCAGCATATAGCTGAAGGCGCGCTTATGGCGGAACAGGGACAGGAAGTTTTTCAGCGTGGTGCGCAGATGAAAACGCTGCCGCTGCGCTTTCGGCAGGGTTTCTTTGATCTGCGTGGCGACCATCAGGGTGACCGCCAGCGCCGCCAGCGATAGCGTCCAGAAAATGGCGTGCCAGCTCCAGAGCACCAGCAGCCAGCCGCCGATAATCGGCGCCAGCAGCGGCGCGATAGTGGTGACCAGCATGACGAACGACATCATGCGCGAGAACTCCTCTTTTGAAAAAGAGTCGCGCATCAGCGCATTGATTACCACGCTGGCGGCCGCGGCGGAGAGGCCGTGAAGGAAACGCATATTGATCAGCTGCTCGACGCTCTGTGACATAGCGCAGGCTGCCGCCGCCAGCGCAAAAATCAGCGTGCCGACGGTGATCACCGGCTTGCGGCCAAAGCTGTCCGCCAGCGGGCCGTAAAACAGCTGGCCAAGGGCAAAACCGAGAATATAGGCGCTGAGCGTCATCTGCACGCTGCCGGCGCTGACGCCATACTCTTTAGCGATCTGCGGCATCGCAGGCAGATACATATCGATCGATAACGGCATCAGCATCGCCAGCAGGCCGAGAATAATCACCAGCCCCGTGGATGAATTTTTATCCTTCTTCACACTCAACACTCTCCATTTGGCCCGCACAGGCAGATCAATTAACGCGGCGCGCCGATGCTGGCGATTTCTTCTTCGGTCAGAGGACGGTACTCGCCCGGCTCCAGCGTCTCATCCAGCGTAATGCCGCCGATACGCTCGCGATGCAGCGCAACCACATGGTTGCCCACCGCGGCGAACATGCGCTTCACCTGGTGATAACGCCCTTCGCTGATGGTCAGGCGCACCTCAGTCTCGCTTAACGCTTCCAGCACCGCCGGTTTGGTCAACGTTTTTTCGCCGTGCAGCTGTATCCCTTCGGCGAAAATCTGTGCGGTGTCGTCGCGCAGCGGCGCTTCCAGCGTCACCAGATAGGTTTTATCGCAGTGGTGGCGCGGCGAAGTGATGCGGTGCGACCACTGGCCATCGTCGGTCAACAGCACCAGTCCGGTGGTGTCGATATCGAGTCGACCCGCGGCGTGCAGCTTCCACGCGGTCGGCTCTTCAATAAAATAAAGAATGGTCGGATGATCGGGATCGTCGGTGGAACAGACATAGCCCTGCGGCTTGTTCAGCATAAAGTATCGCGGCCCGACCTGGAGCTGCAGCAAATTGCCATCGTATTCGACCTGGTGTTCCGGCTGCACTTTAAAAGCACCGTCGCGCACGATTTCGCCGTCTACCGTTACGCGTTTCGCCCGCAGTTCCCGCGTGGCGATAGCCCGGCTGACTTCCAGTTGTTGAGAGATAAATTTATCAAGTCGCATTGCGTTCGTGAGGCCTGTTGTCTTACCTGGAGAGATGCGCGCCTGGCGCGCAGAGAAGCGCCCAGTATACCGGGAGTTGCCGACAGCGGACAGAGTGAAATGCCGTTTCACCCGCTTTCATGGCATAATAGCGTTCGGTTTCCAGAATGCGTTATCTCCATGTCGTTTACCCTGCGTCCTTATCAACAGGAAGCGGTTGCCGCCACGCTCAACCACTTCCGCCGTTCCCAACAGCCTGCGGTTATCGTGCTGCCTACCGGCGCCGGTAAAAGCCTGGTGATCGCCGAGCTGGCGCGCGTGGCGCGAGGCCGCGTGCTGGTGCTGGCTCACGTTAAAGAGCTGGTGGCGCAAAACCACGGCAAATATTGCGCGCTGGGGCTGGAGGCGGATATTTTCGCCGCCGGCCTGGCGCGTAAAGAGAGCCAGAGCAAGGTGGTGTTCGGCAGCGTGCAGTCGGTGGCGCGCAACCTGGCGCAGTTTGACAGCGCCTTTTCGCTGCTGATCGTCGATGAGTGCCACCGCATCGGCGATGATGAGAACAGCCAGTATCAGCAGATACTGACG
The DNA here is from genome assembly GCF_024610815.1 of Mixta sp. Lineage (NCBI taxonomy): Bacteria > Pseudomonadati > Pseudomonadota > Gammaproteobacteria > Enterobacterales > Erwiniaceae > Mixta > Mixta sp. The sequence continues at coordinate 14,389 of NZ_JANION010000024.1, read as the reverse complement.
CATCTGCGCCTGCATAATCCTCAGCTGCGGCTGCTGGGCCTGACCGCGACGCCCTACCGCCTCGGCAAAGGCTGGATCTATCGTTTCCACTATCACGGCATGGTGCGCGGCGACGAGCGCGCGCTGTTTCACGACTGCATCTATGAGCTGCCGCTGCGCTATATGATCAAGCACGGCTTTCTGGTGCCGCCGGAACGTCTTGATATGCCGGTAGTGCAGTATGATTTCAGCCGCCTGAACGCGCAGGCGAACGGCCTGTTTTCCGAAGCCGACCTCAACCGCGAGCTGAAGCAGCAGCAGCGTATCACGCCGCACATTATCAGCCAGATCGTCGAGTTCGCCGCCGATCGCAAAGGGGTAATGATTTTCGCCGCTACCGTAGAGCACGCCAAAGAGGTGCTGGCGCTGCTGCCGGACGGTAAGGCGCTGGTCAGCGCTGAGACACCCGGCCCGGAGCGCGATGCGCTGATCGACGCTTTTAAGCGGCAGCAGATCAAATATCTGGTTAACGTGGCGGTGCTGACCACCGGCTTCGACGCGCCGCATGTCGATCTGATCGCCATTCTGCGCCCTACCGAGTCGGTCAGCCTTTATCAACAGATCGTCGGCCGCGGGCTGCGTCTCAGCGAGGGCAAAACCGACTGTCTGATCCTCGACTACGCCGGCAACCCGCACGATCTGTTTACGCCGGAGGTGGGCGCGCCGAAAGGCAAGAGCGACAACGAACCGGTGCAGGTTTTCTGCCCGGCCTGCGGCTTCGCCAACACCTTCTGGGGCAAAACCACCGCCGACGGCATGATTATCGAACACTTTGGCCGCCGCTGTCAGGGCGTGCTGGAGGATGACGACGGCAACCGCGAGCAGTGCGACTATCGCTTCCGCTTTAAAAGCTGCCCGCACTGCAACGCTGAAAACGATATCGCCGCGCGCCGCTGCCATGAGTGCGACGCGGTGCTGGTCGATCCTGATGATATGCTGAAGGCGGCGCTGAAGCTAAAAGACGCGCTGGTGCTGCGCTGCGGCGGCATGACGCTGGAGGCGGGCCGCGACGACAAAGGCGAGTGGCTGAAGGCGACCTATTACGATGAGGACGGCACCAGCGTCAGCGAGCGCTTTCGTCTACAGACGCCGGCGCAGCGCACCGCGTTTGAACAGCTGTTTATGCGGCCGCATCAGCGCGCGCCCGGCGTTCCGCTCGGCTGGCAGACCGCCAACGACGTGGTGGCGTTGCAGCCGCTGCTGCGTCATCCCGATTTTGTAGTGGCGCGCGCCCGCGGCCAGTTCTGGCAGGTGCGCGAAAAGGTGTTCGACTATCAGGGACGCTATCGCCGCGCCAACGAGCTGCGTTGAGCGGGCGTTTGCGTCGACAGGTAAAGATGGCTATAATGCCGCGCGCTTTTGTCTGACAAGAGCTGAACAATCCTGACTGCTGCTGGGTCGCCTGTAGCAGTATCATCTATTTAAAGAGAGTTACCATGTTAACTATCAAAGCAACTGAACGTAAAGAGCAGGGTAAGGGTGCGAGCCGCCGCCTGCGCGCAGCTAACAAATTCCCGGCTATCGTTTACGGTGGCAAGGAAGCAGCTGTTTCCATCGAACTGGACCACGACAACGTGATGAACATGCAGGCGAAGCCTGGCTTCTATGATGAAGTTCTGGTTCTGGACATCGATGGCAAAGAAACTCAGGTGAAAGTGCAGGCGGTACAGCGTCATCCGTTCAAGCCGAAACTGCATCACATCGACTTCGTTCGCGTTTAATCGCAACAACGATGAAAAAACGCCGCAATCGCGGCGTTTTTTTATGTCTGCGCGCCGGGCTTCGACGCGCGGCGTTTATTTGCCGCTGGTGCGACGCTGAAGCTGATCGCGCAAATTCGGCGGCGTGCCTTTGATCGTCAGGGTATCGGTTACCGGATCCCAGAAAATGCGCTCGCCCAGCAGCATGGCGTCGAAGTTGATAGTCAGGCCGCCGCCGCTGCCGGCGAATTTGGTCAGCTGGCGCAGGGTGCTGCGGTCCGCCGGGAAACTCTCCTCCAGCTCATAGCCCTGCTCCTGAGTGAACTCGCGGAAATTCTTCTCGCCCAGCGGCGGCAGCTCGCGCGCCAGATCGTCGATGGCGATCTCTTCGCCCGCCTGCAATTGTTCATTGCAGTAGCTGTAGACCTGTTGACGGTAGTTTTGCCGCTCCGCCTTATCCAGATCGGACTCGGCGCAGTAATCGTCCACCGCCTGCAACAGCCCGCGGTTCTGCGCCTTGGTGTCCAGCCCGACGCTGGCGCCGAGGAAATCCATAAAGAAATCGGCGACCTTACGCCCTACCCGGCCCCGCAGGAAGGTCAGATAGCGCGTCGATTCCGGGTTGGTTTCCCACTCGGTCAAATCGATGCGCGCCACGATATCGGCATGGTTGATGTCCAGATAGTGCACGCTGCTGATATCGAGCTGCTCATTGACGCGCATGCTGCTTTGGCTGCTCAGCACTGCGATCAGTAAATATTCCACCGCCAGGTAGCGATAGTGGCAGAACAGCACGATGCCGCCTTCGGCAAAGGGGTATTTCGCCAGTTCCTCACGCAGACGGCCGGTGGCGGCGCGGCTGAACGCCAGGAAATCCTGCTCACCGGCGCGGCATTCGCGTAGCGTTTGCGCCAGCTCGCTTTCGGCGTTAAACAGGCCGAACGCTTTGCTTTTCGCGCTGTAGACCCGGTGCAATTCCTCCACCAGTTCCGACACGGCCTGGGTGGTCGGCAGCAGGCTGTCGCGCAGCACCAGCTCCAGCGTTTGCTCATCGCGTTTGATCAACTGATGCAGGGCGATCTGGTCGATATCCAGACTCATGGTAGACTCTCCTTTAAGCTTCAGGCGCGTATTCAAACACCGCGCGCCGTTGCGATCAACCGGCGGATGCGCGAATGCCGTTCCCTGCCGAAGTTTAACGCCGCGCTGACGATAAAAGTGCAGAAAAAAAGGCGTGCTTACGGTAAGATACCGCCTTTTCAATACGTATTAGTTAAGGTTATGCCACAATCATCCCGTTACAGTGACGAACGCGTGGAGCAGATCCTCGCGCAGCTGGTGCAGGTGCTGGAAGAAAACCAGGCGCCAACCGATCTTTCCCTGATGGTGCTGGGAAATATGGTCACCAATTTAATCAATACCAGCGTGGCGCCCGCTCAGCGTCGTGCGCTGGCCCGTTCCTTCGCGGATGCGCTTCAGGCCTCAGTACGCGAAGATAAAGCCCATTAATGTGATGATCTGACCGCAAATATGGTTACCAATCGGCAACGCTACCGTGAAAAAGTCTCCCAGATGATTAGCTGGGGGCACTGGTTCGCGTTGTTTAACATCATTTTTGCCGCCCTGCTGGGCAGTCGTTATCTGTTGGTGGCCGACTGGCCCGGTTCGCTGGCGGGGCGTATCTACGCCTTCACCAGCTGGATCGGCCACTTCAGCTTTATCGTCTTTGCGGCCTATCTGTTACTGATCTTCCCCCTCACCTTTGTGGTGATGTCGCAGCGTCTGCTGCGCTTTTTATCCGCCATTGTCGCCACCGCCGGGCTGACGCTGCTGCTGGTCGACAGCGCGGTGTTCAACCGTTTCCACCTGCATTTGAATCCCGTGGTGTGGGAACTGGTGGTCAACCCCGACCAAAGCGAAATGGCGCGCGACTGGCAGCTGATGTTTATCAGCGTACCGGCGATTTTCCTGGTGCAAATGCTGTTTGCCACCTGGAGCTGGCAGAAACTGCGCAGCCTGAACCGACGCAGCTTTGGCAAGCCGCTGGCCGCGCTGTTTATCAGCGCCTTTTTCGCCAGCCATCTGCTCTATATCTGGGCGGACGCCAATTTCTATCGACCGATCACGATGCAGCGCGCCAATCTGCCGCTCTCCTATCCGATGACCGCGCGCCGGTTTCTGGAGAAGCACGGGCTGCTGGATGCGCAGGAGTATCAGCGTCGTCTGGTGCAGCAGGGCAACCCAGAGGCGGTCTCGGTCGCCTACCCGCTAAGCGATATCACGTTCCGCGACGGCGGCGCGGGCCATAATCTGCTGGTGATTACCGTGGATGGCCTGAACGAGCCGACCATGACCAAAGCGCTGCCGAATCTGACGCGCTTCGGCGAAAGCAACGTGCGCTTCAGCCAGCACTTTACCGCAGGCAATACGCCCGACAGCGGGCTGTTCGGCCTGTTTTACGGCATCTCGCCGAGCTATATGGACGGCGTACTGGCGTCGCGCATCCCTTCCGCGCTGATCACCTCGCTGAGTCAGCAGGGTTATCAGTTCGGTCTGTTCGCCTCCGACAGCTTCCGTTCGCCGCTTTATCGCCAGGCGCTGCTGGCCGACTTTTCGCTGCCGGTGATTGGCGATCAGCCAAACAGTCAGACCACCGCGCAGTGGCAGCGTTGGCTTGGCTCGCTGCCGTCAGGTCATGCGCCGTGGTTCTCGTGGGTCTCCTATAGCGGACTGCGCGATCTGCCCGAACGCGGCAAAGAGCGGACACAGCGCTACAGCCGCAACGCCAAAGAGGTCGACGGCGAAATAGGCCAGGTGCTGAACACGCTGGAACAGAAAGGGCTGCTGGAGAACACCGTGGTGGTGATTACCGCCCAGCAGGCGGTGGCGCTGAACGGAAAAGATAATGACGGCCGCCGCGCCGGGTTGCAGGTGCCGTTGCTGATCCACTGGCCGAATACGCCAGCACAAACCATCAGCAAGCTGACCGACCATCAGGATGTGATGACCACGCTGATGCAGCGTTTGCTGCACGTCAGCACGCCGCCAGCGGAATATTCGCAGGGCGAAGATCTTTTCACCGCCCAGCGTCGTCATAACTGGATCGCCAGCGCCGATAACAACCGGCTGGTGATTACCACGCCGCAGCTTACGCTGGTGCTGGATGCGAACGGCAGCTATAAGGCCTATAACCGCGAAGGCCAGCTGCTAAAGGATCATAAGCCCCAGCTGGCGCTGCTGTTGCAGGTGCTGACGGAAGAGAAACGTTTTATTGCTAACTGATGGCGTATCGCCCATCGACGCTCGCCCTACAGACCCGCCTGCGGCCCAGGCGGGTCTGTTTTATATAGAGGCAACGTTACTCACTTTGCACGCCGCTTCACGGGCGGCGCCGGAAAATGAATTCGCTGGACATGGGGTTGCAGGAAAGCCCTTCCAGTAAAAACAGATGCGGCGTTCTTTATCTCATCAAGCGGAGCGGATTATCGCTGTCGCTCCGTCGCTTCAACCGTCTGGATAGCAAGCTTCGCTGTCAGCCCTACTAACTGATTATTATTAAAGCAGTTAGACGCAAAGCGTCTTGCTTTTAGCAAGATTCCGGGTAGTATAACGGCCACATATCGGCACGTAGCGCAGCCTGGTAGCGCACTGTCATGGGGTGTCAGGGGTCGGAGGTTCAAATCCTCTCGTGCCGACCAAAATTCCCTAAAAAACCAATCCTTTCGGATTGGTTTTTTTATGTCTGCGTTTTCATACACATAGCAAACGTTTATTATGCACCGGGTTTAATCTCTGCCATTCCGGGTTTTTATAGAGATTATTTGAAAACGTCGGCAGTATTAGTGTCAAGGTATTCACTCAACACAAAATGATACGTCGGTTAAATAACGTAGGTTATCTTAAGGCCGCCAGGGGCGCCTGAGACAGGCCAGACAGAGCCGTTCTGATGATAGCGACCGCTGAACAGTTCAGGGTATTGTTCAGAACAAGCTGGCACCGCGCTTTTGCTTGTTATATAAACAGGCACAAAGCCCGCGTTAAGACAGATATCATTACGTGCAGGAAAACGCGTGCAACCTGGATTACCGTTTAAGGATTATATACATGATTTACGATTGTTTTTTATATTATGACGAAGATATGTTGCTTGATATTCGCCTGAATACGCTTGCAGATGTTGTGGATAAATTCGTCATTGTCGAATCAAAGCACACCTTTACGGGAAAGGCCAAAACGCTTAATTTTGACATTTCTAAATATGAAAAATTTAGCGACAAAATCATTTACGTCACTTATGACGAATTACCTAAATTAAAAAAAGATGTACCGGGCGAATACGATGCATGGAAAAACGAAGAATGCACCCGTAACGCGATTATGCAAGGGCTTAAACATGCAAATGACGACGATATTATCCTTGTCTCGGATGTTGATGAAATTTTCCGCCCTGACGTTATAAAACAGATAGATACCAGGAATATTTGCACTATCTTTCACATGGATTTCTATAACTATCAATTTAACTTACAGGTTTTCAATGTTGATGGCACTGCTCGTTTATGCAAACTCCCGCGAGCCACAACGTTAAAGAACCTTAAGCGTTACTTCTCTGGCGAACCTGAAACCTTCAGGAATTTTAAAAAGCATAAAAAGAATCTTAATTTCATATCAAAAATGTGGATTAAGCATAGAACAAAAATCATTTCCAATGCTGGCTGGCATTTTTCATGGATTATGACACCTGAACGTATCTCTGAAAAAATGTCTACAATATCTCATACAGAGTATGACCTTCCACATTTGAATAATAAAGAGCATATTATTGATGCATTAACTAATGCGAAAGATATATGGAATCGCGATCGTAAGATGATCAAACAACCCCTTAACAAGGAGAGTTTCCCTTCTTACCTGGTCGATAACGCTGAAAAATACAAAGAATTCATTCTGTTAAGCCAGAACTAGCTTCAGAAGTTAGAATTAGCTTTTAGCAGCACCTGATGATTATCCGCTGCGCTGCCCTTATACAGGCAGCGCCTCCCCTACTGACGCAACAACCTCAGCCCGTTCGCCACGACCAGCAGGCTGGCGCCGACGTCGGCGAACACCGCCATCCACAGCGTGCCTATTCCCGCTAAAGTCAGCGCCAGAAACAACGCTTTAATACCAATGGCCAGCGTCAGATTCTGGATCAACACCGCATAAGTACGCCTTGCCAGACGGATAAAAAGTGGGATTTTACGCAAATCGTCATCCATTAGCGCCACGTCAGCGGTTTCAATCGCCGTGTCCGTTCCCATCGCACCCATGGCGAAGCCGACAGTGGCGCGGGCCAGCGCCGGGGCATCATTAATGCCGTCGCCTACCATGCCGGTTACGCCCTGAAGGGTGAGTTTTTCCACTGCCTGTAGCTTATCCTCCGGCAACTGTTCACTCTGCACGTTGTCAATGGCGAGCTGGGCGCCAATTGCCTGCGCCGCCCAACGATTATCGCCAGTCAGCATAACGGTTTTAACGCCCAGCGCATGCAGCTGCGCAATCGCCTCGCGGCTGCTCGCTTTAATCGTGTCCGCTACCGCGAACAGCGCCAGCACGCTTTCTTCGTCACAGAGCATCACGCTGGTTTTCCCCTGCTGCTCCAGCGCGCTCAGGGCAGCCTTTGTCGCGGCGGAGCAGCCAACGCTCTCCTCAATCAGACGCAGGTTGCCTAAGCTATAGGTTTTCCCGTCTATCTCGCCGCGCACGCCGCGCCCCGGCAGCGCGGTAAAATTGTTAACGGGTAATCTGGCGCTATCTGACGCGGCAGCTAACAGCGCCTGCGACACAGGATGATCGGAATAGCTGGCCAGGCTGACCGCCAGCGCCTGACAGCGCGCCGGGTCAAGCGCGGCCAGTACGCGAATATCAGTCTGACGCGGCTTGCCGTGGGTCAGGGTGCCGGTTTTATCGAGCGCCAGCCACTTCAACCGCCTCCCCTCTTCCAGATAGATGCCGCCCTTGATCAAAATACCGCGACGCGCAGCGGCCGTCAGGCCGCTGACGATGGTCACCGGCGTTGAGATCACCAGCGCACAGGGGCAGGCGATAACCAGCATCACCAGCGCTTTATAAATCCACTCCTGCCAGCTGCCCCCCATAAACAGCGGCGGCAGCAGCGCCAGCGTTACGGCCATGGCGCAGACCGCCGGCGTATAGATACGTGAGAAGCGATCGACAAAGCGCTGTACCGGCGCTTTCGCCTCCTGCGCCTGCTCTACAACGCGGATAATACGCGCCAGTGTGCTGTTGTTCGCCGCCGCCGTTACGCGATATTCAATCGCGCCCGCGCCGTTGATGGTACCGGCAAATACCGTATCGCCCTCGCCCTTCTCCACCGGCAGGCTCTCGCCGGTGACCGGCGCCTGGTCGACAGTGGTACGCCCACGTACAATCACACCATCCAGACCGATGCGCTCGCCGGGCCTGGCTCTTACCAGGCTGTCCAGAACTACCTGTTTCACTTCCGTGTCGCGCCAGCTGCCATCCAGCTGCCACATACTGGCCGTTTCCGGCGTCAGCCGGATCAGAGAATCGATGGCGTTGCGCGCGCGATCCAGTGATTTCGCCTCCAGCAGCTCGGCCAGCGTAAACAGTGCCATCACCATCGCCGCTTCCGGCCACTGTCCAAGCACCAGCGCGCCGGTAACGGCGATGCTCATTAATGCGTTAATATTCAGGTTGCCGTTGATTATCGCGGTCCAGCCTTTTTTAAAGGTATGCAGGCCACACAGCGCGATGGCCAGCAGCGCCAGCGCCGCTTGCGCCCATTCCATCACGCCTGTCCAGCTCAGCGCCTCCGAGGCCGCCGCCGCCGCTCCGGCCAGCGCCAGCGGCCACCAGCGCGGACTTTGGGTTTCAGCCGTCGTCGGCTGTTCGCCATCATGAAGGGGTTCAGGTTCGAAACCCAGCGCGCGAATTGCATTCAGCACAGACTCTAATGCGCCCGGCGCGTATGAGACCGTCAACACGCGCTGCATCAGATTAAACTCTATCCCGCTGACGCTCTTCATTGCGCCCAGTTTTTTGCGGATCAGCGCCTCTTCTACCGGGCAGTCCATCTGCATAATGCGGATGCGGGTTTGCTCTCCTCCCGGTGCGCTGGCGTCGGCGCGCGGCGTGCTCTCTGTCGCATCTCCGACCGGCTCAAAGGCGGTAAAGCGCGCCTTGTCCTGGTTGCCCGACGTGCCGTCGCAGTTAGGTTTATTACAGCAATGACTCATCTTTTTTCCTCCCTTTCGCCTATACTGCTATTAGAAACCCTGTAGTTACTTCAGGGTCAAGCGTCAGCGAGGTGGAGAATGAAGATCGGCGAACTGGCCCGACTGGCGGGCTGCAAGGTGGAAACGGTGCGCTACTATGAACGGGAAGGTTTATTAGCGGCTCCGCTGCGCGACGGCAGTAATAACTATCGTCATTACGACAGCCATCATCTGGAAACGCTGCTGTTTATACGTCGATGCAGAACGCTGGATATGACGCACGAAGAGATTCGGGTGCTACTGCAAGCCCGCAGCCAACCTGACGCCGACTGCGGCACGGTTAATGCGCTGATTGACAGGCATCTGCATCATGTGCAGGAAAAAATCCGCGAGTTGAACGCGCTGGAGCAGCAGCTAACCGCGCTGGGAAGCCACTGCCACGCCGGGCGCGCGGCGCGACACTGCGGCATCCTGCACGAACTGGAACAGACGGACGATCTGCAGGCGGTCACTTCGCTGACGCGCGGTTTGTAAGCGTCGCGCGTTTGCCGAAGGGCAGCCGCTTCGCCGGTAACGTAATCACCATCAGACAGCCGACAATCAGGGCAACGCCCGTCCATCCGCTCAGCGACAGCCTTTCGCCGACCAGCAGCACCGCCAGCAGCGCGGCTACCACCGGCTCCAGCAGCGTAATGGTAGTGGCCAGGCTGGCCGGAATACGCGCCAGCCCATAGCCGTAGCAGAGATAGCCGATAAACATCGGGACCAGCGCCATATAGATGCCGACGGCGGCGTTATTCCATGCGGTCAGCAGCGGCGCGCCGGTAAACAGCAGCACCGGCATCAGCAGGATCCCGCCTGCGCCGAACGTCGCGCCCATCGCAGCGCGCGGCGCTATCTTCTGCTGCATCAGTCGTCGTGCGGACCAGGAGTAGAGCGCATAGGTAAAGCCCGCCAGCAGCCCCAGCAGCATGCCGACAATGGCGTGATCCGCCTCGCCGTGGCCGCCACTTTTCGCCAGGCAGAGCAGCGCCATGCCGATTAGCCCGATTAGCGCCCCGCTCGCCCACTGTTTTGTCAGACGCAAGCCGTCCAGCCGATATTCGATCAGCGCGGAGAGCAGCGGCGCGGAGCCGATAGAGATCACCGTGCCGACCGTAACGCCCGCCAGACGCATTGAGGCGTAAAACGCGAGCGGATAAATCGCTACCGCCAGGGCGCCGGTCAGCAGATAGCGCCATTGGCGGGCGATCAGCCGTCGCTGGCGCACAATGGCGGCGACGGCGATAAGCCCCTGCAACAGACCGCCGATGCCCATCGCCACCGCGCCGACCGCCAAGGAACTGAGATCGGGCGCGAAAGTAGCGGCCGTGCCGGTCGTTCCCCAAAGAATCGAGGCGATAAAAACGGCGGCGATGCCCGCCAGACGCTGTTCAGAAGCGAGCATCACAACGCCTCCATCATCTGCGCGGCCATCATCTCCGCCTGCCTTACGCAGCCGCCGTTGCCTTCCAGTCCGGCGCGCGAAATGCTGCCTTCCAGCAAAAAAGCGAAGTGGCGCGCCATCAGGCGAGCCCGCTCCGCGTTCCCATCCAGCAGCGTAAGGAGATGCCCGAGCAGAATCGCCTCCACCTCCTCTTTATGACGCCGCACCGCCTGACGGCCCGGCGCGGCGGCAGGCAGTTCCGCCGCGGCGTTCAACAGGCCGCAGCCGCGAAAGCCATGTTCATAGGCATATTCCGCGTGATCCTCATAGGCTTTAAACACCGCCAGCACTTTCTCGCGCGGCGTGCTGGCGGTTTGCAGCCGCTTCTCATACAGCGCCAGCCACTCCTGATGACGCAGCGTTAGATACGTCGCGACCAGCTCATCTTTAGACGCGAAGTTGTTATACAGGCTTTTTTTCGCCACGCCGGCGCGTTTGATAATCGCGTCGATGCCGGTTGCGTTAATGCCGTGTTCATAAAACAGCACGCGCGCCGCGTTCAGCAGCTTTTCCTGGGCGGTAGACATCCTGGTTTTCCTGTCACAGAGGAAGTAGGCAGACCAGTCTACCTACTTCTCAATCAGAAGCAACGGCCAGAAAAACATCCTGAAAAAGGAGCCTTGTCGGGATATAAATCGAATAGTAAACGGCAGGCGGAGTGCCTGCGCGTTATACTTCGTGTCGAACCAGAAAATCATTCCGCCAGAGGCGGCGCCGGGCTTAGCCGTGCAGCGTCAGCCCTTTTATCGCTTTCTCTACCGCTTTCTTCGGGCCGCGCAGCGCCAGCCCGACCAGATTCAGGTTATCGGCATCCTCTGCCAGGAATGCCTGGCGATTGGCCTCGTCGTGTCCGGTGGAGAACATCGCCTGCACATAGGGAATCAGGGTCAACTCACGCTCCAGCCCCTTACGGTGCGCGCTCTGCAACTGGGCCAGATCCGCTGCGAACACCAGCATCGGTTGCCCCAGCATATTGCCGTAGCGGTGGCCTTTTGCATCAATATAGGGCGCGCCCATCATCTCCGGCGCGGCGGCGGCAATGCCGCTGGCGAGGAACGCCACCACGTTCAGCCGCTGCCATACGGCCAGGTCATCACGAACAATCAGCGCTACTTTGGTATCAAACATCCGTCAGGATCTCCATCGGTGAACAATAGAGATCATCATCAGGAAAAAGGGCGTCGTCCGTATAGAACATTTGTGCAGTGCTGCTGATAGGCGGCGGGCGTCATGCGGTAGGCGCGCCGGAACCAGCGACCAAGATGGCTCTGATCGGCGAAGCCGACCTGAGCGGCGACGCGAGCGGGATGGATGCCCTGCGCCAGCAAGGCACGGGCGTTGCGCAGGCGCAGCCTGACCAGATACGCGTGCGGCGACTGTCCGAACGCTTTTTGAAACTGTCGCGTCAGGCGAAAGCGGTCGATGCCGGCATAGCGGGCCAGATCGTCCAGCCCGATATCCTGCGCCATCGCGTCATGCAAATAATCCCTGACCCGGCACATCTGATGTGTCGCCTTATCGGTGAAAACGGGAGATGCGGCGTTGAGATGGCGCGACAGCAGGTCGATCAACCGGTCCAGGCCCTGATCGCGCGCCAGCCTGCCCTCGCCGTTATGCACGGCGTTGAACGCCTGCTGGATCGCCATATTCAGCAGGCGATCTTCAGTCAGGGTATGGCGAAACGCCGCCTGCAAAACAGAGATGTCGCCCAGCCCACGACGCTCCAGCGCGGCGGAAAGCCAGCGCTGCGGCAGATAAAGCATGCTGTAGGTAAAGCCTTCGGGATCGGGCGCATGGCCGTCATGTACCGCGCCCGGCTCAATCAGGATCACCTGTCCGGGGCTGCTGGTATGCAGAGTGCGATGGCAGTTAAAACGCTGCAGGCCTTTCTGCGTCACCCCGACCAGCATCTCATCGTGATCGTGCGGATCGTAGGCGTGACCGCAAAAATGGGCGTGAACGCTTTCGATGCCGGTTTCGCTGTCGCGCTGCAAATGCACCCAGTCGCCGGTTGATATCGACATTCCTCTCCCCCACAGGCTGAACCTGACGCTATTACCGCAGTATACGGATTGTGACGCATAACAAAACGCCGCTTTTTCTCATGACTGCTGCGGCGCTTATCGGCGTCGTAAAGGAAAAAATAATTTTTTGCAACAATCATTCATTTAACAAAAACGTAAAGAAAATATCTCCATGTTTTTTATCGCGGGCCGATAGTACAAAAGCTCGTTAATCACCCAGGTAAACTTTCATGAAATTATCAACCCGACTTGCTGCAGGATTTAGCCTGCTGGTTTTACTGTTAGTTCTTTGTGCTGGCGTGGCGCTGCATGCTCTGAATAATGCCCGGGAAGGTATGGACGATGCGGTGAACGTTAAGATGAAAAAATATCAACTGATCCTGGATATGCGGGGCAGCATCCGGGATATGGCGATCGCCGTACGCAACCTGGCGCTGCTGACCGATCCAAAAGCGATGCAGCCAGAATGGGAGCGCCTGGAAAAGCAGAAGCGTCTCTATATTCAAAACCGTGAACAGCTAACGCAAATGATGGCGATTGATTCGGTGCCTGAGGGTCGCGCCGCCTTTCGTAAGGTGCTCGACAGCGAAGATGCGGCGCTGAGCTCGTATGAAAAAGCGGGACGGCTTGGATTGCAAAACCTGCAAGAGGAGACGACCACCTATTTGATGAACGTCACGCGTCCGGCGCAAAATCAGCTGCTCGGCGCGCTGAACGCCATGACCAACGTGCAAATGCAGAACTCGCGCAACGCGGTGGCCAACAATAGCGCCGATATCAGACGCATCTCTGTTTTTCTCAGCGTGCTGGTTATCGTCTCAATTGCGCTGGCGGCGGTGACGGGCTTTATGACCGTACGGGTGCTGATGCGCCAGCTTGGCGGCGAGCCGACACAGGCGCAGGCGTTGGCGGCAGCCATCGCGGGCGGCGATCTTACCTCTTCGATGTCATTGCGTCCGGGCGACACCACCAGCCTGCTCGCCTCGCTATCGCGTATGCAGTCGCGCCTGAGCGAAATGGTGACGCAGATTAAAGACGCTTCCGCCTCCGTTTCGCTCGCTTCAGATGAAATCGCGCGCGGCAATACCGAGCTGTCAGCACGTACGGAGCAGCAGGCGGCGGCGCTGCAGGAGACCGCCGCCAGCATGGAGCAGCTGACGGCGACGGTGAAAAGCAATACGGCGGGTGCCAGCCATACGGCAGGTTCGGCGCGCGACGCCGCCGCTCTGGCGCGCGGCGGGGAAGACAGCGTGCGTAAAATGACCCAAACCATGGCGGACATCTCGCTCAGCGCAGCGAAGGTGCGGGAAATTACCGGCACTATCGAGGGCATCGCTTTTCAGACCAATATCCTGGCGCTGAACGCCGCAGTGGAAGCGGCACGCGCTGGCGAACAGGGTCGTGGTTTTGCCGTCGTCGCCGGCGAAGTGCGTACGCTGGCGCAGCGCAGCGCCACGGCGGCCCGCGATATTAAAGGGCTGATCGAAGAGGCGGTGGTGCTGGTGGATGAAGGCGTCACGGTGGCAGACGGAACGGCGGCCAGCATTATGAGCGTAGTCAGCCGGGTTAGCGAACTGGCAAACGCGATGGATGAAATCGCGCTGGCCTCCAACGAGCAGATGCAGGGCATCTCCCAGATCAGCGTGGCCGTCGGTCAAATGGACGGCGTCACGCAGAGCAACGCCGCGCTGGTTGAAGAATCGACCACGGCGTCGCAGTCGCTGGCGGAGCAGGTGCATGCGCTGCGCGGCATGGTGGATACCTTCCGCGTTTAAGCCTCATCCCATCGCCAGCCCTGCGCAAGCCGCGCAGGGCTGGCGCTTTTCGTCTGGCGCGGCAGGCGTCATCATGTTCTCTGCGTCGATATTGTTATTTATGAAACTTTATATTCATCAAAATTTC